>JAOQAL010000120.1 GCA_025963615.1 Chitinophagaceae bacterium
ACCCAAAACTACCGGTACAAATAGGGCAACTCACCGAAGAATAGACAACAGCGGAAATTGAATAGATAAGATTTGGATTGACGAAGATGTGAATCCGCCGGATAAATAGAATTAGTACTTCTTATCAGATTCTTATTCGTTTCGCTTTGCTGAAACATCTCCTGTTTTAATCCTCTCTCAAAATTCAGGAGGAATATCGCTGGGCACGGTGTCTTATGGAAAGATGCAGATTTTAATAACCGAAAAAAGAAAATGAAAAGGATAACTTATCCGGTTGATTCTCTTACCTGGATTATGCACCTTAAAGAAAGGAAGAACTTCATTAACTTAACAGTCTGGATTGGACAAATGGACTGGTACCAGAACTTTTATAAATTATAAACAATCATGCATCATTAAGGTCAATGAAGTAAATCATCTTGCTTACTAGTATCGCCATGCGAAAATTAAAATTACAAATGCAGGTCTCGCTTGACGGATTTAATTCAACGGGACCTAGCGACGAACAGGGCTGGGTGACCTGGGCCTGGGACGAGATCAAACAGTATGTGCTTGACCTGCTTGACAGTTCCGACACCTTAGTTATCGGAAGAAAATTAGCGGTTGACTATATTCCTTACTGGCAAGATGTAATGAAAAAGCCTGACGATCCAATGTATGAAGCGGCGAAAAGAATCGTCAGTGCCCGGAAGGTTCTTTTCACAAAAACGCTTGACCAATCGGATCCGATAGTTTTCGGATGGGACAACACCGAACTTGCCAAGGGAAACCTGGCCGCCGAGATCAAAAAATTAAAAAGCGAAAGTGGCAAAGACATCATTGTATACGGTGGCAGTTCATTTGCTTCTGCATTAGTCAAGGAAGGGCTGATTGACGAATTTCACTTATTCTATAATCCTGTTGCATTAGGTAAAGGTGTTCCCTTATTTGACAAACTAGAAAACTTACAACAGTTAAAGTTAAAAAGATCAATTACGTACGACTGCGGCATTGTATTGCTGAGCTATGATCTTAAATGACCGTGGACAGGCAGCGCCGGGGCGCGTTCTCTCCCGGAATTCTCAAAAAAATAATTATAGTTTTTTAAGATGAGGAATGGGGATGCCCACACATTGCGGCGAATAGGAGTCATATTTGCCGCAAATAATGCGGCGAATGGCTGGGTACTGCGGCGAATAAATGCTATATTCGCCGCATAAAGTGCGTTAAATGGGCAGCTATATACATCAACTCAAAGACTGGCCTGATTTCCAATGGGATCAAGAAAAACTGACCCAGCTATTATCCGGGGTTCGCCATCGTCAAGGGCGGCTTCTCGGACGTATGGAAGGACTGGGCTTTAGTTTACAAGCAGCCGCTTCTCTTCAAACACTTACACTCGATGTTCTGAAATCAAGTGAAATAGAAGGCGAAATACTTAACCCCGACCAGGTTCGATCTTCTATTGCCAGACGACTTGGAATGGACGTCACCGGGCTTATTCCCGCCGACCGGAATGTGGAAGGCATTGTTGAAATGATGCTGGATGCAACACAGAACTACAAAGATACCCTCAGCATTGAACGCCTATTTGGATGGCATGCCGCACTTTTCCCTACAGGACGAAGCGGCATGCAAAAAATCGTTGTGGGTGCCTGGCGAAATAATCCCAACACCGACCCTATGCGGGTTGTTTCAGGTGCTATGGGAAAAGAGAAGGTGCATTATCAAGCTCCTGACGCTGATTTACTTAACGATGAAATGAATGCCTTTATCAAATGGTTCAATACCGAGAAGGGCATCGATCCTGTTATCAAAGCTGCTATATCCCATTTATGGTTTGTAACTATACACCCATTCGACGATGGCAATGGACGTATCGCCAGAGCGATTGCCGATCTGCAGCTATCGCGTTCCGATGAAAGTAATCAACGATTCTACAGTATGTCAGCTCAAATAAGAAGAGAACGCAACGCTTATTATGATATCCTGGAGCAAACACAAAAAGAAACCCTTGATGTGACAGCCTGGTTGGAGTGGTTTCTAAGTTGCTTTGATCGAGCCTTAATAGCCACGGATGAAACATTAGCTGTCGTCATGAAAAAAGCGAAGTTCTGGGAAAAGTATGCAACCATCCCATTCAATGACCGTCAAAAAATAATGCTCAATAAATTGTTGGATGGATTCGATGGAAAACTCACTTCATCCAAGTGGGCAAAGATTGCCAAATGTTCATCGGATACTGCTGTGCGTGATATAAATGATTTAGTTCTACAAGGAATATTAATTAAAGAAGCTGCTGGTGGAAGAAGTACAAGTTACACGCTAAACGAGTTGTACTAGTTATATTTTAAACTTACAGGCTTTCCACTAACAACCGATCATAATAAATATTAAGACAGCAACAAACTACTTCCAGGAATTGCGGGAAGAGTCTTACCGTAGCGGGTTCATATCTACACGCACCCCGGCGCAAGTGATTTTTTAAAATTCTATTATTTCTTGGGTAAGCTAAAATTATATATCACACGATATATTGGAAGGTTTATTCCGATAATAACAATTCCGATGATAACACCTTTAGCGATGACAGGTATTTCCTCTAATAGTGGATATAAGCGATCAAACTTTAAAAGCAAGAATATTAGTGGAATTTCAAGAATTAAAAAACTAATGGGATTTTTCAAATCAGCGGGAATTCTGCTGGCATAATTACTTCTTAAAAAACGGTACACAGCAACTATTGCAACAACCCAAATAAAAGCTATAAAATAATAGTTCATTACGCCATGTTTAAAAAGTGAACCAATCTAAAAAACTTTGTAATCCACCTTATGTTTCCGTTCAGATGCCGAAAGACTGCACATGAATTACAAAATAAGTAAATTATCGCAATAAAAGCCTCGTGTACTCCGGGTTTTTCAACCTCGGTGAGCGAAAATTTATGAAAATGGTATAATGGAGTTTTATTTTTTTTGAACGATTTGCGGGAAGAGTCTTAAAACAGCGGGTTCGTGGAGACACGAAACTTAGCGTCAGAAATCCAAAGCTTGAAAATAATAGTTCATAACGCAATGTTTATAAATTGGCTGATCTAAAAAACTTGGTAAATTATAAGAAGAATAGATCTGGTGTTACTTACCGTTTTTCAACTTAGACTTTGAGTTTATCCAGTACCGAGGCCATGCCAGCTTTCGATATCTCTACAACCTGTGCATTTGTATAACCCGATTCCACAATAGTGATTTCAGTCTTTCCATTTCCAAGGTCTTTGAAAGTGATCGAGTGCGGAACCTGTTCAGGATCCCGGGTGGCAGGCCAATGTCGGCCGGCTTGATCTTGCTTCCTGACTTGTCGGCCCGGTCAGGAATGGTCGGGTTTTTATTTGTTCAGTCCTGTAAGTTCCTTTTTGGAGGTAATAGATGAATAAATAAGACCCCCTTATATATAGGTTGAACCAGAAAAAACGATTTCAGGGGAAAAAGACCAACTGAACGGCCAACCATAAGCAACAAAAAAGCCTCATATTATTGAGGCTTAATCGTTTACGACGTAATTGCGGTGGTGTGGGGCGGGATTGAACCGCCGACACAAGGATTTTCAGTCCTTTGCTCTACCAACTGAGCTACCGCACCTTTCCATCCCGGACTGATTCCGGAAAATGTTCCCGACATTTAGCGGAGCGCAAAAATAGGTGTTTCGGCCAAATTATTGAAACAAAAAGGCCTAAAATACTATTTCTACCTGTTCATCCGGCCCGAGGGTCTTCGTTTTAAATTTTTTGACAGCATTCCCAATTGCCAGCTCATGAATGGTCAATTTCCCGCTTAATACTTTTAAGACTGCAGACCTGGCGGCTATCGTACAAGTGCCCCAGGCATACCCATTGCTCCAGAAATAACTACCTGCTGCTGCCGTAAATCGCATTTTGTTTGTAACGCCTGAATAATGGAATCCACTCCAGGCTAGTAAAGCTCCCCAACTTGTCATGGATCGCGCATAATTATGGCCACATTCCGGTTCATCAAAAGGATTTCTTTTGCGTCCATCGAAACGATTGCGGATAGCCGTTATACATTTTAATGCATTGGCGGTATCACCACTGTACAACATCCCAATGGCGGCAGCATATTCAAACCCTGTCATGCTTTCCGCAAAATAAGGAAATGGAACTTTTAACCGGCCCTTTGGCCAGCTTGCCATTAATAACCCGGCTTCATCACCTAACACATAAGACCGCATATTATTGAAATGATCTTCAAAACTACTGTGATAATTATACCGCATAATACTGCTGAGCGTTGTTTTTAAATGGCTGCTGTCGGCCAGCCAACCCAGGTCCAGTATTTGTGCCATCATTTGTCCCACCAACTGGTCAACCAGGCAACCTTTTCCTAACTGATAATCGGGAATAGCAGCAGCACTATCATACGAGCTGGTAATAAACTGAAATGTTTCAGGTTGCGTAATGCGGTGCTCATAATATTCTCCATTGAATAAATTTTTATCCGTCCAGGCACTTCCATTTTTATAAATAGCAAGACAGGAATCTGCAAAGGGTTTGTCGTTCATAAATAACGCCATACCATTTGCTGCTTTTAAAGCGCCCAGGTACCAGAACTGCATCTGCGGGTTAGGTCCATAATAATTTACATCCATGGTATTATGCTGTTCACCTTCCATTACACCATCCCGGTTTCCATCCCAACCGCCTTTGCGCCATGCATAGGCTAATACCTTTTTCACCTGCGGCCAATTTTGTCTCAGGAAATTATTATCACCGCTCAACTGCCATTCACGATACATTTTCAGGATACAGCCCATTTGCCCATCCGCCGCGGCGCCCCACCAGGTCTGGGGTTTGTTCAACGGCAGGCTGGTGCGAAACTTCATTTCTCCACTGGGCAGCGTGGCGTAATTAAATTCTACATCACGCATCGTTTTTGCAAGTTCTCCGAATAAAAACGGTGTCGCTTGTTCATAATTCCAAACATGGGTACAACTGCCAAAACAGGACCCCGTTTCATCAAATACTCCTTCCCATCCCATCATGTGGCCATCCGGTAACCTGAAAACCGTTTGTGAACGAAGAACGCTCAGGTTAAACAACGCGGCTTCTTTGATTGCCGGGGGATAGGTGCTGTTAACAAACGCATTTACAAATTGCAGCGTTCTGTTTTCCAATGCCGGCAGTTGAGGTAATATTTTTTGAATCACGTCCCAGGCATCTTTATACTTAGCGCTGTAGTAATTTCCGATCCATTCTTTTGATTGTTGTGAATTAAATTCAGGCCATGCATAGCGATTGGGAAAGTTCCAGGTGATATAAAAATTATAATAAACCGTTTCTCCCGGCTGAATTGTTTTCTTTACCGCCAATGATGCCATGGGGTCATTATCAACTTCCTGATCTTTTTCGGTGAGCATGCCATCCTTGCTGAAATCATCCCAAAAATCAAGCGTTGAATTGTTCCAATCATTACTGCCTGAAGATGTGCGGTAGCTGATGCCACCAGTAGCATCGGTAGTTAACGCAATGGTTCCCCAGGCAGCATCTATTTTTTCAACACTATCGGAAGACATGAAAATACCCGAAACCCCATTGGCTGCTTTAAATTCATTCCGGTTATTCTTTGCCCCCGAATAAATGACATCGCCCTTCCAGTCCTTATAATTATTACTTCCGTCTTTACCAATAAAATTGCGGATAGAACCACAAACAGAAGCATCAATTGCTTTATCAGACTTATTAGTAACCTTATAACGCAATACAGCGATGGGTATCCCGCTGTTATCCGCATCGCCCGGAATCAAGGGATTGAAACCTTGTATGGTCACCTCAACCGGTAACTCTTTATCTTTTAAATTAACCTGTCCAAATGGATAGGCAGCGTCAAAGGACGCTTTGCTGAATCTTGGGATACCATAATTATTAACAGGTCGTCCCTCTGCATGCATGTATTCAACATCATCCAGCGGACCCATCAATCCCTTTACCATTCCATTGCCATTCACGGGTTTCACATAAATGCAAAAGAAAGGTGCGTCATTTCCCGGGGTAACCGTACTATACTTTAATCCGGGCTTGTTCATTATTTGCCAGTCACGAAGTTCGCCCCGGCCGCCAAGTGATACCGTACCTGTTCCAATACCACCCAAAGGCAGTGCTATATTATAAAGGTGTGCCGAATCATAATGTTTTAAAACCGGCCATGGTTGTTGTGCAAAAGATAATTGGAAGAAAAAAATACAACTTATTAAAGGTGGTATCCTCATGATCATTTTTTAAAGATGAACGATAAATTTAGGTCATACCGGTTGGACATTGCAGTTACTCAGGTTTTATTTTGAAATAATAGGTGAATGCTCATCGGAGTGTTTCACGCAAAGCGCGCAAAGAAGCAAAGGACGCAAAGGGAGATGAACGGTTAAGAAGCCACTTTATCTTCTAAACATCTCTGCCGGATTATTTGGAATGTTTCACGCAAAGGACGCGAAGAAGCAAAGAACGCAAAGAGATGAACGGTATTGCGCACAATAAAAAATCCGCCGGCGGCGGATTGTTGATTCGATTTTTTTAGGAAACGATAAAGCTATGATTAAGGCGCTTTACATCCCGTATTGAGACAAAAATTTAATGCGCATAATCTTTAACTGCTCCCAGGTAAAATCATACTCTGATAATTCTTCCTGTGCTACCTGCAAGGAAGACGTTTCACAACCCTTGAAATATTCGAGTATTTCATCCTGGTCATCTTCGTCTACCATTTCATCAATAGCATAATCAAGATTCAGCTTGGTACCGCTGGCAGCAATGGTTTCCATCTCTTCCAGCATCTCATCCATCCGCCAGCCTTTATTCTTCGCGATAGTTTCAAGCGGCATCTTTTTATCCGTCTGCTGAATGATAAAAACCTTGTTCCCGCTTTTATTCACTACACTCTTCATTACAAAATCATCGGGTCGTTCTATCTTGTTCTCTTCAACATACCGGGCAATCATTTCAACAAATGGCTTACCATAGCGCGTGGCTTTTCCTTTGCTGACGCCCTGGCATTTATCGAGGTCAGTCACCGCAATCGGGTAAAGCGTGGCCATATCTTTTAAAGATGTCTCCAGGAAAATAACAAAGGGAGGCAGGCCTTTTTTCTTTGCTTCTTTCTGGCGAAGTTCTTTCAACATCTCAAACAGTATTTCGTCCGCTGTTATCAAGACTTCTTCTTCTACGGCCTCTTCATCATCTTCATTCGCTTCTTCGTATGAGTTGTTCAAAACAATCTTAAACGATTTCGGCTTTTTCAGAAATGCCTCACCGGCTTTGGTTATTTTCAACACGCCATATTCCTCAATGTCCTTACTTAAAAACCCTTCCAGCTGCATTTGCCGCATAATAGAGTTCCAGTAATGAGCCGGGTGTTCGTTTCCGCTTGCAAATACATCCAATGCATCATGCCGGAACATTTGGATCTGTGGAGTTAGCTTGCCAATAATGATATTAACCACATAATCGTTAGCAAATCTTTCATCCAACGCTTTGATCGCTTTTAATCCCGTAACAGCATCATCTTTCGCTTCTATTCTTTCTCTTGGATTTTTACAGTTATCGCAATTGCCGCAATTATCATTTGGATATTCTTCTCCAAAATAGTTCATCAGGCTTTTGCGGCGGCAAACGCCACTTTCAGCAAACGCCACGGTTTCATTAATCAGTTGCGCACCAACTTCTCTTTCACTTAGCGGTTTATCGCGCATCAGGTGTTCCAGCTTGGAAACATCCTTGTGAGAATAATATAAAATACATTTCCCTTCCATACCATCGCGGCCTGCACGACCGGTTTCCTGGTAATAGTTCTCAATTGATTTAGGAATATTATAGTGAATTACAAACCGGATATCCGGTTTATCAATGCCCATACCAAAGGCAATGGTAGCCACAATGACCTGCATGTCTTCATTTAAAAACTGGTCCTGCCTGCCTGCCCTGATCTTACCATCAATACCGGCATGATAGGCAATTGCTTTGATATCATTTTTCTGCAACAGCTCTGCCAGCTCCTCGGTAGTTTTCCGGTTCGTGGTATAAATAATACCACTCTTCCCTTTATTTTGCGATATAAACTTTACAATACTTTTCAGCGTCTGCTCTTTTTTAACTTTCGGCAACACTTCATAATATAGATTGGAGCGGTTGAACGAAGAAGTATAGATATGCGGATTTTTCAGATCCAGGTTCTCAATAATATCACTTTGTACTTTCGGTGTTGCTGTTGCTGTTAATGCAATTACTGGTATGTCGGGGTTTATCTGTATCATCATTTCCCGAAGTCTTCTATACTCCGGTCTGAAATCATGTCCCCATTCGGAAATACAGTGTGCTTCATCTACAGCGAAAAAGGAGATTTTAAGGTCACTGAAAAACTCAAGGTTTTCCTGCTTCGTCAATGTTTCCGGCGCAACGTATAACATTTTGGTACCGCCGCTTAATAAATCATTATGTACTTCGATAATTTCTTTCTTTGTGAGAGTCGAATTCAAAAAGTGCGCTACTTCATCTTTACTACTATAACCGCGAACCAGGTCAACCTGGTTTTTCATTAAAGCAATCAGCGGACTCACGATAATAGCAACACCTTCACTGACCAGGGCGGGAAGCTGATAGCACAAACTTTTCCCCCCACCGGTAGGCATTATTACAAACGTGTCGTGCCCTGACAATACCGATTCAATTATTCTTTCCTGTTCGTCTTTGAATTTGTCAAACCCAAAATGTTCTTTCAGCGCCTTATGGAGATCTAATCTTTTCTTAGGGTCTGACGGTTCTTTTATTTTTGAAACCTTTTTAACGACGGGTTTCTTTACTGTTGTAGCCATTACTCAATATTTTCCTTCCTTTTCTAAAAAAGGCATTGGTTTAAGTTAATCAATTTTGCGCTAAAAACCGGGCTGGCATATTCGTTTTTCAGGCGTTTTACATAAATCCTGCCATTTATAAACAGCATTCCCGCCCCAGG
>JAOQAL010000142.1 GCA_025963615.1 Chitinophagaceae bacterium
AATAGTGGTCTCATCCAGGTCAATTACATGCGAATAGTTGTCGAATGATACACCCGGTTCATTAAATCCAATATGACCGTTCATGCCTACGCCAACAATCATTAAATCAATGCCGCCTTTTTCTGAAATTATTGTATCCATCGCCTGGCATTCCAGTGACAGGTCCTTTGACATGGCATTGAATAAATGAATTTGTGAAGCGGAGAAATTCAAAGGGTTTAAAAGCAGGCTTTCAAAAAAATACCGGCAGCTTCCTTCGTTTTCGGGCGAAATGCCTACCCACTCATCCAGGCCAATAAAAGTACAGCGGCTGAAATCTGTTTTTTCTTTGATTGCTCTTGCTGTTATCAATTGACAGGAGAGCCGGGGGCTGTCGCCGGATGCAAGGCATAATACCGCATCGGGCTTGTTTTTTACCAGTTCAATGATTTCAGAGGCAACATGAGCAGACAGATCGTTGTAGTCTTTATAAATCTTCAAAAGCATAGTGTAAATGTATTTATTTCCAGTGCCGGTTGTAATAAATTTATTAAATATAAAGTATTAGCCGGTAAACAAAAGATAATGTGGGTTTCCGGGATTTTATGAAAAAAATAATGGTTTTGCTGCACTAACTCCAGGTGCCGATTACGAAACTGATTGTTGCAATGGCGAATGCCAATGGCGAATATATTTTTGTATCATACAAAGCAAAATCGGTATGCCTGATACGTTTCGCGAAGCCAACGAATTTAAAATCCCCGATAGCCCGCAATAAAAAAATTATGCTGATAGCCCAATTACCATAATGAATAACTTTAGTTTCTACCAGGTTATAAAAAATTCCGGAATTGGCAATGGTGATAAACCCAAAAAGAAGCAAGCCGGACGCAATGGTTAATGGACCAAGCACCCCTGGTTTAAAAGTTTTTTTTCCTTTACGGGTAGCCGGAATGGCAATATCCAATGCCCATTGGCCACCGAAAGCCCAATAAATATGCAATAAAGCAAGAAGTAAAAAAAGCAGGCTGTTTAAGAGTATCAGAACTATCATTTCAGTTTTATGGTATTACGCGATGATTGCAGAAGGTTTATGCTTCGGCCTGGCCGGCTGTTTTCTTTTTTAAAAATGAATTCAATACAATTATAAATATACCTGTCATAATGGACATATCGGCTATATTAAAA
The DNA here is from genome assembly GCA_025963615.1 of Chitinophagaceae bacterium. GTDB lineage: Bacteria > Bacteroidota > Bacteroidia > Chitinophagales > Chitinophagaceae > JAFDYH01. Next base: position 1,168 of record JAOQAL010000142.1, read on the forward strand.
ATGCCTGTTTGGAATCTCCCAAAACCTATATGAAGAAAATCGGTAACGGAGCCGTAAGCGATCCTGTCAAAAATATTTCCAATCCCGCCACCAATGATAAAACAAAGTCCCCACAATACCGCGCGGCGAATGGTTTGTTTTGTAAGCGCATAAAATAAAGCCCACAAAATTGCCAATGCCGGTAATACATTCAGGACTATATTTTTTACGGCGCGGGGAAGTGAATTTCCCAAACTAAGAAACGCTCCTGAATTTTCAACACGGGTAACTATTAAATGATTGCTCAATACCCTGATAATTTCATTCTGTGAAATATGGTTCCTGACAATTATTTTAGTAGCCTGGTCACATCCGGTATCAATAATAACAATTGAAAAAACGATTAATATTCTGAGAATTGGTTTTTTATTCATCACCGTTGTATTCTGATTAAGCTTGCCGGTACTATCAGGCTTTTAGCAATTGATGCAGGTAAGCTGAACTGTCTTTATAAGTATCAAAATCCATCTCGACATAATAATTTTTTACTCCACCGGTTTTAGCTGCTTCAAAATATTCCTTCCAATCGATCACACCCTTACCAATAGGCGCCTCTTTTTTATCAGCAGTCCAGTCAGACAAATGCGAAGACATAAACCGGCCCGGATATTTTTTGAAATAATCAGCTGCTTTATATCCAAGCGTAATTACTTCTGTCTGGAACTGCATCTTTACCAATTTAGGATCCAGCCTTTTCAACAAGGCATCATAGATCAACTGCCCGTCAAGTTGGTGAAATTCCATATCGTGATTATGAAAGCCCATTTGCATACCAGCCGCCGCCGTTTTTTCCGCCATCTTGTTGAGTTCATCACAGCATTTCAAATAATCATCCAACGTTGACTTGTCATTTAACCAGAAACTGGATGCCACCATATATTTAAGTCCCAGCTCTTTGGCGAATGCAATCCGTTCGTCAAGGTTGGTTCTGAATTCACCCATTGTAAAATGGCAACTTTCACAACTCAGGTTCAGGTCACTGAAGATTTTTTTCATTTCAGCGGGTTTCATTTTCACCAATGGTTCAAAACCTGAACTGATATAGCCCGCCGGTGAACACATTTCCAGTGTCTGGTAACCCATGCCAGCCATGGTTTTCAGTGTGCCAGCAAAATCTTTGACCAGCATGTCCCGGACGGGATATACCTGGAAACCGATCGGAGGATTGGTGCCAGGATTGTTATTGCCGGTATTGATGAACGAAGGGAGTCCTTTTAATACCAACAGGGAACCCAGGCTCATGGATGATTGTTCGAGAAACGTTCTTCTTGTTAAGGATCTCATGATTTATGTTTTTTATGAAAATGGCTGTTCTTCATTTTGTAATTCAGTTCATTCTGACAAAGAACCATTATAGTTTAAAATAACCATGGCATAGCATGGTTCTCAAATCTCCTCTGGTCCCCAACCCTTGCGGTATACACGATTGAGATATTTATCAGCGTCCGTATAATTGGTGATATGCATCGTTACAGGATCATACTTTAATAACTTACCCGATCGCAGCGCTACTGCATAGAGGTTAATCGCTTCAGATAAATCTCCGGCCTCTCTGAAACTGCCAGCAGTTTGCCGGCCCTGTTTTACATCTGTCAGGAAATGAGTAAAACCATTGGTTGGATCTTCCTGCTGTGTAAGCTTTGGGGCCACGGGGTTGTTCACGATTTTTAATCTTTCTTTTGGTAGTATCTGCGGGTTTTCTCCATAGAAGCCACCTAATATCATTCCTTTGTCGCCGGTAAACAGCATGCCTTCAGCAGGCAACTCTTTATTATCGGCAAGTAACTCATCGGGTATCCGCGGTCTCATGCCACCATCATACCAGCAGAGGTCAACGGCAGGTCGGGTTCCTTTTGCAGGGTATTTAAACCGTACCATACTTGCCATCGGGAAGGAAAAATCATTTTTAACCGTAAAGGGCAAGGGTTCATTCATGCCGCAGTAATGACTGAAGTTAGGTTCTATAATAGTGGGTCCTGACAATTGAAGAGCATTGAATACAGACCATAAACTATAATGTCCCATATCAGCCATGGATCCGCCTCCGAAATCATACCATCCCCTGAACACCATATTAGTATAATGCGGATGATAGGGCCTGTCTGCTTCCGGACCGAGCCAGAGATCCCAGTTGAATCCCTTGGGAACTGCGGGTGTATCTACCGGTAATACCGGATATTGCGGCCACACGGGCCTGTTAGTCCAGTTATGTACTTCCTGCAGGGCTCCAATGGCCCCTTGTTTGATCCAAGACAGGATCGGATCCAGTGACCTGTTCGCTTCCCAGGGGATGAGATGCGTGGTCGCCTGGGACTTGCCCGCCAGCTCAATGACTTTTTTGCTTTCCAGTAACCGGTTTGATAAAGGCTTGTGCATGGATACATGTTTTCCTCTTTTCAAAGCAGCCATTGCAATTATGCCGTGGAGATGATCTGGTGTCATGATCTTTACAGCGTCCAGGTCTTTTTCTTTTTCAAAGAGTTCCCTGAAGTCGGTATAGCCTGCACAGGATTTGAATCGCTGATCGGCCCTCAGTTTTGAGTAATAGGTATCAACAATATATTTTCCATTTTGCAATCCACCGGGAATGATATTATCCCCGCCTGGCTGCCAGCCAGGTTCCTGGATAGCTTTACGGATTTCATTTATCAACCAGTCTTTAGCCCAATCCCGGTAACCCGTTGCAGTTTCGTTGGGGTCACAGACTGCCACGATCTGTAGTTCCCTGATCGATAAAAGTGGAAGCAGTTCCCGGATCCCCTGCGTACCGATACCGATATAAGCGAGTGTGATCTTATCACTGGGCGCTACAAAATTTTTTCCACCAAGCACATGTCGCGGTACAATAGTAAATGCCACGGCGGCAGAAGAAACCATACTTACAAATTTTCGCCTGTTGATGGATGAGTCCGCAGAAGGCTGGAGAGGAGAGGGCAGGTCTGAAATATTCCCGGAGTCTTTTTTAGTAAAAAGATCTTTTTTCATATGCGCTGCATTAAGATTAGGATAATCCAATTTTCTCTTACTGAAATTAGGCAAAATAAGAATGTCGATAAAAATTGTCTCCAGGTACTGGATTGCAACCGGGCAAAGGACTTTTTTAAAACGCCTGAACGAGATGATTACTTTTTTGCAGCGTCCTTACCATGATTGGCAACCCTTTTGTCAATGGCCCCTGCTGTTAGTTTATTGCCTGTTGGTGCTTCACAACCCGTCTTCCGCTGCATGGAGAAACGCAGCTTCCGATGGCTATCGGGAAAAACCCTGCCGGCCGGGAATACGCCCTCCCGATAAAAAATCGGGACAGGCTGTTTTCCGGACGGTTCCCTGATGGCTTTTGTGCTCCTGTGAC
>JAOQAL010000169.1 GCA_025963615.1 Chitinophagaceae bacterium
GTGAATGTTCGTTTTAATGAAGCCGACCCTTTGGGAATCGTTTGGCATGGACATTATATACGTTATTTCGAAGATGGCCGGGAAGCTTTCGGAAATAAATATGGTATTGGCTACCTGGATTTTTACCAAAAGAGTATTATTATCCCCGTAGTCAATATTGAATGCAGTTATAAACGTTCACTGAAATACGGTGACAAAGTAATTGTAGAAACCAGGTTTATTCCCACCGACGCCGCGAAATTAAAATTTGAATACCATTTATATAATGCATCGAAAGGCGAACTGGTCGCAACAGGTTCATCCGTTCAGGTTTTTTTGGATAAAGAAACTTCAGTTCTTCAGTTAACCAATCCTCTTTTTTTTGAAGAATGGAAAAAGAAGCAGGGACTGATATAATTTTTTAATACGCATGCGGGAGGTTTTTATTGTTTCGGATAATATTGTATCCCCACTTGGTTTTACCGCCGGGGACAATTTCAACCAACTTAAAAAAGGGGTATCGGGTATTCGACTGCAACAGGATGAGGTCTTGTCACCTGAACCCGTCTATGCCTCGTTGTTAGATAAGGCCACCCCTTTTCCGGTAAGCGGAGATAAATTTCAAACGTATACAAAATTTGAAAAATTACTGGTCGCCTCCGTGCAGGAATCGTTGTCCGGTTATTCTATTGATACACGAAGCAAAAAAACAGTTTTAATTATTTCTTCTACCAAGGGAAATATAAGTTTGATTGAACCAGGTCAGTTGAGTGAGAAATTAAATAAAAGAATTGCACTGCATGTTTCCGCGCAATTGGTTGCAGATTATTTTCATTTTACAACAAAACCAATAGTTGTTTCTCATGCCTGTATCTCCGGCTTGGTAGCTATGACAACCGGGATGCGCTTGCTGCAATCAGGTCAATACGATCATGCCATCGTGGCCGGTGCGGATATTATCACAAAATTTATATTTTCCGGGTTTCAATCATTCCAGGCTATCAGTGCCGGGCCTTGTAAACCTTTTGATGCCAACCGCAAGGGAATAACATTGGGTGAAGGCGCAGCAACAGTGATTCTTTCTGTAAATAAACCGTCGTCGGTTAATTGTGTAAAAATAACCGGCGGGGCAATAAGCAATGATGCCAATCATATTTCCGGCCCATCACGAACCGGCGAAGAATTGTTCCAGTCAGTCAAAAGCGCCATGAATGAAGCGGGTGTAAACGCAGCAGACATTGATTTCATTTCAGCACATGGCACGGCTACTATTTATAATGATGAAATGGAAGCGAAAGCTATTAATCTGGCCGGCTTGCAGGAAATTCCTGTCAATAGTTTAAAAGGATATTATGGACATACCTTAGGCGCTGCCGGTTTAATTGAAACGGTGATAGCCATTCATTCGTTAAATGAAAATGTTGTTCTACCCACAGCCGGTTTCCGGGAGCCAGGAACTTCAAAACCATTGAATGTTACCAGTTCTTTGCAAGAAGGTTTTTATAATGCGTGTTTAAAAACAGCTTCCGGTTTTGGCGGTTGTAATGCAGCGGTTGTTTTGCAGAAAGCAGTCTAAAATTTTAATCATACTATATCTACTTAAATGAAGTTTTTCAGTAAGGATACAAAGTCGGCGATTGAAGCCAAAGGGTTGGCCCAGTTTATTGCATTCGGGCCCGTCGTTTTCCAGGTGGCTAAGGTGATGAGAGACGCTGGCATATTAGAGGTAATTGAAGCCCGTGGTGCGGCGGGATTAACTATTGAAGAGATCGTGGAAAAAGTAAAGTTGCCGCACTACGGTGTTCGGGTATTACTGGAGTCATCGCTGGGAATCGGGTTGGTTATAATAAATGCCGGGAAATATACAATCACCAAAACCGGTCATTTCATCCTTCATGATCCGCTTACCATTGTGAATATGGATTTCATTCACGATGTAAACTATAAAGGACTTTTTCATCTGGATAAGACGATTGAAACCGGCAAGCCCGAAGGGCTAAAAGAGTTGGGCAACTGGCCTACGATTTATGAAGGCTTATCACAATTGCCACCGCATATCCAGAAAAGCTGGTTTGCCTTTGATCATTTCTTTTCAGATACTGCATTTCCCGCCGTCATAAAACATGTTTATAAAAATGGGATCAAAAAAATATTAGACATTGGTGGCAATACGGGTAAATGGGCTATTGCCTCTACGAAGTATGCCGATGATATTCACATTACTATTGTGGATCTGCCGGGGCAGGCTGAAATGGCAAAAAAAAGAATCGAAGAACTGGGGTTGACAGACCGGGTTTCTTTTTATCCCGTTAATATATTGGACGAAAATCAAAAACTTCCCAAAGGGTATGATGCTATCTGGATGAGCCAGTTTTTAGATTGTTTTTCGGAACCCGAAATCATTTCTATTTTGAAAAGGTGCGCCGAGGCAATTGACGACGATGGATATGTGTTGATACTGGAAGCATTTTGGGATACGCAACGGTTTGAAACCGCGGCGTTTTGTTTACAGCAGACCTCCATTTATTTTACGGCGTTGGCCAATGGCAACAGCCAGATGTATGACTCCCGGGTTTTTATAAAATGTATTCACGATGCAGGCTTTAAGATTGTTGAGCAGGTTGATAATATCGGATTGAGCCATACCTTATTGAAGTGTAAGAAAGTGTGAAGGAAAAGTGGTGACTGGTGAATGATGATCATGAGGTTGGTGGATATAAGCTTTCAAACGGTTTAAATTATTAAACTTACATAACGTTAGATATGCAAACAGAAAAAACAGATGTATTAGTAATTGGGGCGGGTCCTTCCGGAACGGTAGCTGCATCTATTGTTCACCAGGCGGGCTTTCAGGTAAAGATTGTTGAGAAATTGAAATTTCCCCGTTTTGTAATCGGAGAAAGTCTTTTACCCCGGTGCATGGAAGCGCTGGAGCAGGCCGGGTTTCTGGATGCGGTGAAAGCAAAAAACTTCCAGGAAAAAAATGGAGCCAAGTTTGTGAAGAATGGAAAGATTTGTGATTACCAGTTTGCCGATCAGTTTACCAAAGGTTGGAAATGGACCTGGCAGGTACCTCGTTCCGATTTTGACAGTACGCTGGCGGATACGGTGGAAAAAATGGGCGTGCAGGTAGAATATGAAACCACGGTTACCGGTATTTCTTTTAATGAAGATGGAAGTTCTGTAACGACCGTGGAAGATAACCAGGGAAACAAGAAACAAATCGAAGCGCGGTTTATTATTGATGGCAGTGGCTATGGCCGGGTGATTCCAAAGTTGTTTAATATGGATAGACCATCGAACCTCCCTCCACGCAAAGCAATGTTTGCTCATACAGTCGATACCCGGCGTTCGATGGATGATGAGCCTAACCGTATTACAATTGTAGTTCATGAAAAAGCGGTATGGATATGGATCATTCCCTTTTCTACCGGCGTTACGTCGATAGGATATGTAGGCGACCGGGAATTTTTTGACCGGTTTCCCGGAACACCGGAAGAGAAATTCCGCGCCATGATTGCTTCGCAACCCTATATCTGCGAAAGATTGAAAGATGTTGCGTTAGTCTTTGATCCAAAAGAATTGCAATCCTGGTCTTCTACCACGGATAAATTTTATGGTAATGGATTTGTATTAACTGGT
>JAOQAL010000191.1 GCA_025963615.1 Chitinophagaceae bacterium
GACCTCATCTTTTCAGCGGCCCAACCCGAAAGGATTTAAAATCGAAGCGAAGGCGGCGGGCCATTATGTGAATTCAATACTGGCCAGCCAGGAAGCGAAAGCCAAGGGATTTGATGAGGCGTTATTAACAGATATGAATGATAATATTGCGGAAGGCCCGGGCGCCAATATGTTTTTTGAAAAAAATGGCAGGCTTTTTACGCCACCGGCAGGAAATATTTTACCGGGGATTACAAGGGCAACGGTTTTGGAACTATGCAGTGAACTTAATATAGAAGTGAAAGAAAAATTATTTAAGGCTGATGAATTGAAAAACGCTGACGCTGCTTTTTTCTGCGGTACAGCGGCCGAAGTCATTGGCTGGGAAAGTCTGGATGATGTGAAATTCAGGAAAGAATGGAATGAAACACTGAGCAGGAAGATTCAGTTAGCTTATAAGAGTCGGGTAATTGAAAAAAATGTTGAATCACAAAAGCACAAAGACACCAGGGAACACGGAGTTCTTGCATAAACCGGTGCCCGGGTTTCAAAGAATGGGAATAGTATTAAAGAACGTCATACATAAAAATTAAAATGGCAGGAGAAAAAATAATAACAAACGACCAGGCTTCTTCCCCTTTGGGAACCATGGACCCATCGGGGGGCGGAAAAACCCGGGAGCGAAGTCCGGGCGTAGAACTTAACAAATATTCTAAGGTATTGACGCAGGATGTTACACAACCCGCGGCACAGGCCATGTTATACGGCATTGGATTGACAGACGAGGATATGAATAAAGCACAGGTAGGTATTGCGAGTATGGGATATGATGGCAATACCTGCAACATGCACCTGAATGATCTGGCAAAAATTGTAAAACAAGGAGTGTGGGATAATGACTTGGTAGGATTGATCTTTAATACGATTGGCATCAGCGATGGAATCAGCAATGGCACCGATGGCATGCGCTATTCATTAGTGAGCCGCGACCTGATTGCTGACAGCATAGAATCAGTTTGTGGCGGATTTTATTACGATGGATTGATCGCCTTGCCGGGATGTGATAAAAATATGCCGGGAAGTATTATGGCTATGGGCCGGTTGAACCGTCCTTCGGTTATGGTATATGGCGGTACGATCGCACCGGGTCATTATAAAGGGCAGGAATTAAATATTATTTCATCATTTGAAGCGTTGGGGCAAAAAATTGCCGGTAAACTGAATGATGCCGACTTTAAAGGTATTGTGATGAATTCATGCCCGGGTGCGGGGGCTTGTGGAGGCATGTACACTGCCAATACGATGGCGAGTGCCATCGAAGCCTTGGGTATGAGTTTGCCTTATTCATCAAGTAATCCGGCGCTGAGCGAAGAAAAGAGAAACGAATGCCTGAACGCAGGTAAGGCGATCCGTGTGTTGCTCGAAAAAGATATCAAACCAAAAGATATCATGACGAAGCAGGCATTTGAAAATGCGATTACAGTTATTATGATATTGGGTGGTAGTACGAATGCTGTGCTGCATTTGATTGCCATGGCAAAAAGTGTGGATGTTAACTTGACGCAGGAAGACTTTCAACGGATCAGTGATAAAACACCGGTACTGGCGGATTTTAAACCAAGCGGAAAATATTTAATGCAGGAGCTGCATTCGCATGGCGGCTTACCTGCAGTAATGAAATACTTGTTGATTCAAGGATTGTTGCAGGGAGATTGTTTAACAGTTACCGGTAAAACGATCGCGGAAAATTTAAAAGATATTCCGGCAATAAATTTTGAAACACAGGATATTATTTACCCCTTGGAGAAGCCGTTGAAAGCAACAGGCCATTTGCAGATATTATATGGCAATCTCGCCGAGAAAGGAAGTGTGGCTAAGATCAGCGGCAAAGAAGGTGAATACTTTTCCGGGCCTGCCAGGGTATTTGATGGAGAAAAAAATCTTGTTGCAGGCATTTCATCAGGAAAAGTGAAAGCCGGCGATGTGGTAGTGATAAAAAATGAAGGCCCGAAAGGTGCACCGGGTATGCCGGAAATGCTGAAACCTACGAGTGCCATCAGCGGCGTAGGACTCGGGAAGTCGGTGGCATTGATTACCGATGGGCGATTCAGCGGTGGCACCCATGGATTTGTTGTTGGGCATATCACTCCTGAATCGTATGACGGAGGTTTAATTGGTCTTGTTGAAGATGACGATTTGATTGAACTGGATATCTCGAAAAATTCCATTACGCTGAAAGTAAGCGATGCCGTGATTGCGGAAAGAAGGAAAAGATGGAAGCAGCCGGCCCTGAAGGTGACAAAAGGGGTCTTGTATAAATATGCAAAAGTGGTAAAAGATGCGAGCGAAGGATGTGTAACGGATGAATAAGCCCCTGTTTCCACCATCTGACTGAGAATTTAAGTTAGTAGTATCAAGTTGTATTTGAAAGATTGGAAAGGTTGAACAAATAGAACAGAATAATAGATAAAAATAATTGTATGAACACATTGCAAAAAGTAAAAGCAAATCCGAAGACACAGAAAGCTTCAAAGTCTCCCGTACAGGGAGCGGAGGAAGTTTCTGTTAATGGAAGTGTAGCATTGCTGGAAGCATTTATTGCGGAAGGTGTGGAGATCATCTTTGGTTATCCCGGCGGTGCTATCATGCCTATCTATGATGCATTGTATGATTATCATGATAAGCTCACACATATTCTTGTCCGGCATGAACAGGGAGCTATTCATGCAGCACAGGGTTATGCAAGGGCCAGTGGAAAAACAGGGATCGTGTTTGCGACCAGCGGCCCTGGGGCTACCAACCTGGTCACTGGTTTAGCGGATGCAATGATTGATTCCACGCCGCTTGTTTGTATTACCGGGCAGGTATTTGCCCACCTGCTTGGTACCGACGCTTTCCAGGAAACAGATGTCATAAATATTACAACGCCTGTTACCAAATGGAATT
>JAOQAL010000204.1 GCA_025963615.1 Chitinophagaceae bacterium
TGGAGTTCTGCGTACAACGTGATTTACATTTCGAACATCGTAATTGAAGGACTATCTGCTACAAAAAACCTGACACCTTCAGTTCAATCCCAATTGTTAGGCGAAGCGTATTTTGTTCGGGCCTTTACGCACTTCTATCTGACGAATCTGTATGGCGATGTTCCGTTTGTGATTTCATCCGCCTATCAGACGACGATCGACGCACCTCGTGCACCATCGACTGATGTTTATGCTCAGATTTTGAAAGATCTAAAAATGGCAGAACAGCTTCTCATGGATGCAGAAGCGAAAGGCGCGTACAAGTATGTGACCACCGAACGGATCAGGCCAAATAGCTACTCCGCAAAATTCATGCTTGCGCGGATCTATTTGTATACTGGAGATTGGGCGAATGCAGAATCATATGCAACGAGCGTAATCAGTAAAACGGATACGTATTCATTACTCACAGATTTGACCCAGGTTTTTAAGCCAAATACAGCAGAATCGATCTGGCAACTGAAGCCCTACTCACCGACGCAGAATACATCTGAAGGTGCGGTCTTTGTATTGAACGGAGAGCCAACCGGAGGGCAGAATAATTTTTCACTATCACCATCCATAACAAATGATTTTGAAACTGGTGATAAACGAAAAACAAACTGGGTCTCTCAATTTACAAGTGGAAGCAAAACATGGAACTATGCTTCGAAGTACAAATTGAAGGCGTTGCCAGTAGGTGGAGAATATTCAGTCGTATTTCGGCTAGCGGAAATGTATTTGGTGCGCGCGGAAGCAAGGACCAGGAATTCTAATGTGGCGCAAGCCATTCAGGATGTCGATGCAATCCGCGGAAGAGCGGGCATCCCATTGATTTCATCAACCAACCCTGGAATCTCAGCCACGAATTTATTGACAGTGATTGCGCACGAGAGAAAAATGGAACTCTTTACGGAGTGGGGGCATCGTTGGCTGGACTTAAAGAGGACGAATAAGGCAGATGAAGTTCTTTCAGTCATAAAGGGAAGCAATTGGCAGCCCACAGACAAGTTATATGCGCTGCCCCAAGGAGAAGTTACAAATGGAAATCGGCCGCAGAATCCAGGTTACTAAATTTTAATCTCTTCCAATAATTCTTTCTCCCTGGCGTGAACTGCGCCGGGGAGCTTATTGCCTACGATATCGTACGGGTTGGTTTGCCTGGACAATACTATGGAACAACAGTGTAAGCAACCTTATAATGTTTTTTACAATAAAAAGATTGATCATGAGATTCCCAAAGCGAGTAGTTGTTTTACTTTTTCTCTTCTTACCGATTCTTCAACAATTACAGGCACAGAAGAAGATAACAGCCGTCCCTGTTGTAGGTAAGTCATGCCCGGATTATCGATTCAAAAATGTGGTAAACTATAAATCAAAGACTGTTTCAATATCTGATTTCAAAGGTAAATTTTTAATCCTTGACCTGTGGCATAAATACTGTGGCGCCTGTATCAGTCACTTTCCCAAACTTGGCTCATTGCAGGAAAAATATAAGGACAAATTAAATATTTTGTTGGTAGGCATGGATGAAGGGGATCGGGAGGCCGTTGACATTTTTAAAAAAGTAGCGTCCAAGTATCAACTTGCCATACCGAGCGCTTTTGATTCAAGCATGTTTAACCTCATTGACGCATTTCCCGGCACAGCTCCGGATCTTGTCTGGATAGACCAGGCTGGTATAGTGCAGGCAGTAACAGGCGGTCTTTCTGAAGATGATCTGTTGTCATTTTTTGAAAGCAAGAAATTCCCGCATGTAGACAGGAGCCATGCCGCAGCAGCGTCAATATATCCATACGATTCTCATAGGCCATTTTTTGAAAACAACAATGGTGCGGAGGAAGGCAGTTACCTATTTAAATCGGTATTTGGTGAGTGGGATGAAACAAAACATCTTCGTAATTTTCCAAAGGACATTGAAACCGATTTAAGGGTATTCAAAAATCAATTATCCGGTTGCGGAACGCTTAAATCCATGTATATGTTCGCATACAGGGGAATAGCTAATTATCCAGCGACACTTGACTTTCAGACGACTAGAACCGACTCACTTGCGGTTTATGGGTTGTATTATCCTCTCCCTATCCTCGAAATGAAAGATTCGTCAAAATTTGCTTACGATTTTAACAAGGGAAAGGGACTATATATGTATTCCCTCAAGGTGCCTGACGAAAAAGCTACGGGCAAAAGAATGCTTTCTATTTTTCAACGCGACCTTGAAAATTATTTTGGCTATGCAGCAACCGTAGAAACAAGAAGAATGCCCTGTGTTAAGTTGACAATTTCAGACGAGGCGAAAAAAGAATTACTATCCAAAGGAGGGCATGAGCAGTGGAAAGGTGGAGACCTCTTTACAGGTGTGCATGTAAGAAATTATTCATGGAATTATTTTTTCAGGACTGCTTTCCCCCAATATTTAGAAAACATAGCCCTCAATAATGAGAAACAATTAATTCTCCTGGACGAAACCGGTTTAGGGGATACGTTGATCGATTTCGATATGGAAAAAAGTATTACAGTGAGAGAACTGGAAGAGCATCTCATTAGCATGGGATTTTCCTTTGTGAAAACAATTCGTCAAATGAAGGTCCTTGTTATAAGGGATCCAAATACAAAATCTAAAGTATCCGGTAATGGGCAAAAGTAAAAAGTGGCTATTCCTAATAGCATTGACAATTATTATCCATACAGCATGCGGGCAAACTGTTTCGTGGGCATTTGATGCAGTCAAAATTGGACCGCGCACTTATGAGATCCATCTAAAACCATCCGTTCCCTCGCCCTGGCATATCTATAGCCAGACCAGCCCGAAGGGAGGTGCGCTTGCCACAAAAATCAGCTTCAATAAAAATCCATTGATGGTATTGGATGGGCCTACTTCTGAGGTGGGAAAGGTTACGGCTAAGTATGAAAGCGCATTCGGCGTGACGGTTAAATACTTTGAAGACGGAGTTAAATTTATTCAGCGTGTCAAATTAAAAAGTGATGTAAAAACAAATGTTACGGGTACCATACAATATATGATCTGTACGGATTCAAGGTGTTTGGCGCCAACTAAACAGACGTTTTCGATTGCAATTGATTAATAAGCTGGGTGGGGATCAAGATAAATATATTTATGGTTGAAGACTATAAGCAATGAAAATATAAAACTCAGAAATCACTTTATCATGAAATATTTTGTTGTTCTTAAAATATTATTAGTTATTTTATTAGTACCGAACATTCAAGGAAGCGTGAGTGCTCAGACAACTGAAAAACAAACCGGTAAACCAGCACTCAATTTTTCCAATTTCAATCGTTGGAGCCAGCTTTCCAATACGACTTTATCCAATGACGGAAAGTATGTTGCTATTTCCCAGACCGACATTACCAACCTAATACCCAATATAAATTCAGAAAAGCAAGCCGTCGTTTATCGGTCAACGACTATTTTAAAAGATATTTCCGGAAAGTGGGAAAAGAAAATGCCCGGTTGGAATTCACCTTATCCACCTTTGTTTTCGGAAGACAGTAAGTTTGCTTT
>JAOQAL010000223.1 GCA_025963615.1 Chitinophagaceae bacterium
CGGCAAGGTTTACATCATAAGATGGAATCTGTTGCGGGCTGTAAGTGCCTTTTACAAAACCATTAAATGCAGCTTTTCCACTTGTTTTCAATTTGTCAAAATCGGCTTTGTATACGGCAGGTATCATGGACAGGATATCTTTAAAATCATTCGAAGGCGATTTAAAACTGATATCCATGTTGTAAACGCTGTCATTGACCAGTTGAAAAAAACCTGCGGCGGATAATTTCAGGTTGTTCAATAAAATATCATCGGTTTTGAAATCATACCGGCTGGTTTTGTTATCAATCTTTATGTCAGCCCCGATGGCCGCTTTGGTATTAACGAGATAAGGGATGCCGCCATAATTGAAGTTCGCAGAAACTGCTTTTGTTGTAGTAGAAAGTGTAAAAATATCCAGCGTAAAATCTCCATGGCCTTCATGGTTTAAATCAAAAATTTCAGCGCTCATATTACTGCTCTCGTCATGGTAAATGATAGTACCATGATGTATCGCATATTTCTGCAATTGCATTTTAAAGGAAGATGAACTGGTATCAGCCGCTGCCTGTGAAGAAGTATCTTCTTTCGCGATATCCCAATTAGCTTTACCATTTTTGTGTACCAAGGCATGAATGCGTGGAGATTCTAAATACAAGCCAGCTACTTTTATTTCATCGCCGCCGATAACGCTCATGATGTTGACGGAAACATCTATTTTTTCTGCACTGATCAATGTATCTTTTGCGAATTCATCGATTCCGGTTATGGAAACATTTTCCAGTGCCACTGAAAGTTTCGGAAAATGCCTGAATAAGGAGAGCGTTAGATCTTTGAATTCAACAGTCGCATTTACATTTTTATTAATACCACTTTTTACAAGGGTGACGATTTTCCCTTTGAATAATAGGGGAATGGCAAAGGCAAAGGCAATTAATATCAATAAGGTAATACCGGTGATTTTCAGCGCTTTTTTCATAGTATCGTATGTTAGCAGTTGTTTACAAGGGTAAATCGAAAATGAGTTTCGTATTTTCGGGCTACAAGTTACAATTATGACGCCAGAACGGGAAGAACGACTCCTTTCAGTACTTCATAAACGCCAGAATGATATTACTGTTGTGCTGGAAAATGTATTTGATCCGCATAATATTTCAGCTGTTATGCGTACCTGTGATGCGGTGGGTATCCAGGAGATTTATGTTTTAAATACCAAGATTGCGCGACATAAAAAATGGGGAACTAAAAGTAGCAGCAGCGCCGCCAAATGGCTTACCATTCACCAGTTTGAAGATGCGGAAGCATGTTTTGGCGCTTTAAGGAAAAATTATTCAAAAATACTCGCCACCCACCTGGCATCGGATGCGGTTGATTTGTATGAGATCAATTTTACCCAAAAGATAGCGCTGGTGTTCGGTAACGAACATGCAGGCATCAGCGAAGAGATACTTCCGTTAACCGATGGAAATTTTATTATTCCGCAGGCAGGCATGATCCGCTCATTGAACATCAGCGTGGCTTGTGCAGTGACTTTGTATGAAGCCTTCCGGCAAAAAAAACTTGCCGGTCACTATGATCAGCCTAAATTGAATGAAACAGACTCAGCCATCCTGTGGAATGAATGGTCTTCTAAAGAGTGATTTCGTTCAGTAGGTCTCTTCTGATTCTGTTTCCTGCTGCTGTTTTGCCAGCAAATAAAGGAAAATAATTCCGGCTCCCATACTTATGGCAGCTAACACGATCCCGGTAATACTTCTGACAGCAATGCTGGTCGCGAGGCAATAACCGACTAATACGAAAAAGGCAAGAATAATAACCCGGTTGATGATTTTCCTGGAGATCATAAGTGTGGTTTTATCGTTAGAAAATACGTGGGAGAAAGAAATTCTTATCTGGGATGCGGGGCATAATTTTTTCCATACGCATTCGTAAAATATTTTAGGATAGGCCGGGTAACACATCGGTAACATAAAATAAAAACGAGGTAATTCCTCACCCGGTTTTATTTCGTATTTTCTCTTCGTCTGCTAATCTTTTTAATGAGGAAATGCTTACATTAAGTTCAAAACCAATGAGTAATACCAGCGAATTAAAGTAAATTAAGAGCATCAGAATGAGGACGGTACCAATGGAACCATACAACTTATTGTAGTTGGCGAAATTATTTACCCAGTAAGAAAACAGCAGGGTGAAAAGCAGCATCAGGAAAGTGGCCAGGAGAGAGCCGGGATTTATTAACTTCCACTTTTTGTCCACCGAAGGGGCATGCAGATAGATATAAGAGATGCTGTAAAAGAACAGGAGTATAATAACAATCCACCGGCCGTTTTTAATAACCATGCGGACATTTGCATTTTTGATACCGATCCATTTTAAAGCGGCTCCCTGCGTCACCATCAGTAAGATGGATGCAATCACAAGCACAAACAGGATCATGGTCAGTTTGAGAGCGACGCCCCGCTGCTGCAATGATTTTCTTTTTTTGAAGCCAATATAATTTTTATCAAACGAACGCATAATGCCCATCATAGCGTTCGAAGAATAAAATAAGGCCAGCAGGAAACCTAAGGACAATAAACCGTTTCTCGGGTTTTTAAAAATTCCTTTCAGGAATTCGATGATGACGGAGTTGTTTTTTTGTCCAGGTATCACATCCCGGATAAGCGCATACATTTCACGCAGGAATTGTTCCGAAATAGGCAGGTAAGGAATTAAGGTAAATAAAAAAATGATTGCCGGGGGAATTGCCATTACGATATTAAATGAAATGGCGGATGCCCTTTCTACCATGCCTACTTTGCGAACCTGTTCGAAAAAGAATTTTATAACGTCATAGAGTGGTATACCCCGGAAACCCGGTGGATGGATTTTCTTACTCCATTTTACCAACAACACAACCGGCGGAGAAGTAGTTAAAACGCGTTTTGTGATTGTTAACAATTTTATCATTCCCCGGTTTGCTTCGCTTTGGTAATGGAATCAGATCGATTCAGTAACTGGTGATATTGTTTGGCGTATTTCATATGATCTGCATAATTGGTGGTGAATACGTGCGTACCCGGATGATCCGCATTTGCCACAAAATACAAATACGCCGTCTTCGGTGAATTCAAAACTTCGTCCAGGGTTTCCTGTGATGGAGTACAAACCGGACCGGGAGGTAGTCCTTTATTTCTATAGGTGTTGTAAGGAGACTCTACCAGTAAATACTTTTCATAAATTCTTTTAATGCTGAAATCTTTTAAAGCAAACTTAATGGTTGGATCGGCTTGCAAAGGCATTCCCTTTTCGATACGGTTCAGGTAAACACTGGCAATATTGGGTTTATCACTTTTAGCATTGGTTTCTTCTTCAATAATCGAAGCCAGGGTATAAGCTTGTACGGGGTTCAATCCGTGATCAGCGGCTTTTTTACGGCGTTCCTCCGTCCAGAATTTTTGTGAATAATCGTATAATTTCTGAAATATTTTCTGCGGCGTGGTATTCCAGAAATAGGTATAGGTGTCGGGAATAACAGCCGCCATCACCGTGTTCGTGTCCAATCCGTATTGCCTCATTGAATCCTGGTTGTCCAGGAAATTTATGATTTGCAATGAATCGCATTCAAACATACTGCCGGCCTTTTTTGCAAAATCTTCTTTCGTGCGGAGTTTTGTAATCACGAGGTTGACCGGTGTTTGCTGCCCATTTTTCAACATTCTAACAAGATTGAAAAGGCTCATCCCTTTTTTTACTTTGTATTTGCCGGCTTTCACTTTCGTTTCATCAAAGCCAATGATCTTTAATGCCTTGGCAAACCACCAATCACCTCCGATATATTTTTTACTGATAAGGCTGTCTTTCAGCCCTTCCAGGGTTTCGCCGGTTTTGATATAAATAAAATCTCCATGCGAAGGAGATATCGTGGGACCGAACAGCTTCCATCCTGCGAAAGCTGCAGCTAAAAATAGGATCACTAAGACACCAGATATGATTTTTTTCATAGAACATTATTATTCAGTCAGGGTAGTTAAGGATCTTTCCCTGCTGATCTTTTTTCTAATAAATGAAAAATACAGTCTTTTACAGACTTCAAAATAAATAAAAAAACCCCGTCGAAAGAGACAGGGCTTATAAATATCTTTTAGTGCTTATTTTTTCCCGCTATCCGGTGCAGTTGGAAATGTAGTCGTATTGCTTTTAGCTGCAGGCTGTTGAGGTTGGGCCGCGTTTGGATTTACTTTTTCTATTTTTTCATCCAATCCGCCGGCTTTTGAAATAAAAACAGAGGAAGTAACAGAAAGTATGGCGATTACGGCAGCAAAAATCCAGGTTCCTTTCTCCAACACATCGGTGGTCTGTTTTACGCCCATAAACTGGGTGCTGAAACCGGCAATATTCCCTGCAAGTCCACCACCTTTTGGATTTTGTATTAAAACCAATAATCCAAGAACCGCACTGGCTATAATGATCAGGATCACAAATAAAATCGTCATGTTACTATTGCTTTAATTGTTCAATAAGGCCTGCAAAATAAGAGCTTTTGGCGGGATTTTGCAAACTTAATTTAAGGTAGACTTCAATGGCTTTTTCCCTATTCCCCTGCTTGGTCCAAACTTCAGCCATGGCCTCCGTAACAATCTCACGGTCTTCAATGGAATGTTCAGCCAGTGTTATTACCTTTTGTTCGGAATCAGTCCCTGTTTCTTTTGCTATTTCGGCGACCGGCACCTTCTTTATTGTTTTAAGCCATTGGGTAAAGCTTTTTAATTGCTGTTCAAATCGGTCTTTCGGCTTTTCATTTGGCACCATTTTGATTCCCTGCGAGGCAAAATAATCTACGGTGTGGTAAGGTTCAAAAGCAAGAGGAGATTTTAATTCCGATTCCGGCAGGGACCCAAACTGGAAGGGTCTCATTTTTAATTCTTCTTCCGGGTTTTCTGCCATGTCCGTATTTTCTTCATCGTCTGTATCGTCTGTATCGTATTGTTCATTTTCAGACGATGACTGGACTGAGGGTGCCGGTAAATTTTCGCGGGGAATGATCGGTTCATCCTCAATCTGGCTTACCCCTTCAATTATTTCGGCCGTCCTGCCGGCCTCTGGTATGTCTTCAGGAACTATTTCTTTAGCTTCTACCGGGATGCTGCCTGCGTTTTCCGTTTCTGTAAATTCAGTCCTTTCTAAAATATCTTCCGAAGGAGGTGTTTGATTGTTTATTACATAATCAAGCCAGAGTGGGTTGGTAAAATAAAGAGATGTTTTTTCAAGTTGCCTGCCGAATGTTTCTGCATTTTCATCTTTTAATTTACCGGTCACCAAAAATTGTGCGATGCCGAAATAGGGGTAGTGATCAGCAAGAATTTCCAGTTCCCACCGGCTGCATTCCTGCAGTGAGTTTTTTTTGAAGAGAGATTGCGCCAACTGGTTAACAATTTCGTTCATGCCTGAAAGTTAAGTGTAACTCACCAGTTAGAAAAAAGCTTATTGAAAATTTCATCCGTCATGTTCGTTAATATCTGATCACCTAACTGCACCTGCGCCTGTTCCAACGTAATGGTAGCAGAAAAATCGAAGGAATGACTCACCTGGTAATCCTGTGTCTTATTGGCCAGCCTGTCGTATAAACTTACACTCACGGAAATATTCAACCGGTCGGTAGCATTTTGCTGATTCGAAATAGCCGCGGTGCTTACGGAGTAATCGCTGATAAAGGCACTTATTTCCCAATCTGCATCACCGTTAGTTTGGGAAAGTCTTGTCTGGTTTACAATTTTCTGACGCAATTTATCGGTTAACTGTGGGCTCAATTGCGGGTTAATATATCTTGCCTTGTTCTCAATAAAATTGACTTTCACTGTTTTTATACTATCAGGGATGGACACATCTTTAAACCGGTAAATGCTGCAACTGCTGTTCGCCGTAGCAAACCAGCCCCATAAAATAAGCGGTACAATCCAGGATACATGAACCCGTGAGAAAGAGACTTTTCCTGGCAACGACCAGCTTTTTCCCACCGGTTTCCTGCTTTTATTCTTCAATATCATACTCCTTAAGTTTTCTGTATAAAGTCCTTTCGCTGATGCCCAGGTCGAGTGCAGCATCTTTTCTTTTACTCCTGTGTTTTTTCAGGGCTTTAATGATCAGTTCCTTTTCTTTATCCATAATATTCAGGCTTTCTTCCACTTCTTCATGTGCATGAATGTCGTTATGAACCAATACGGGTTGTGCAGCCTGCATCGTTTGGGGGACATTATATAGCGACTGAACGTTTTCATGGTTTTTTAATTCCTTCAGCTCATTCAAAAAAGCGGGGTTTTGTGCCGCCAGGTTTGGATTTTGCAAAACTTCAAGGAACATTTTTTTTAACTCTGTCACATCCTTTTTCATATCAAAAAAGAGCTTATACAATATTTCCCTTTCGTTTGCAAACTCCTGCGATGAGCCAATACCATTTGAATGCGCCAGAACCGGTAAGCGGTTACTGGAAACAACCGGTAGAAATTTAGCCAGGTCTTTTGCCGTCACATTTTTATCCTGTGAAAGAACTGATATCTGTTCTGCAATATTCTTCAATTCCCTAACATTGCCGGGCCATGGATAGGTAATTAACATGCCTTTAGCGTCGTCATCCAGTTGAACTGGTGCAGTTTTATACTTTTCTGCAAAGTCCACGGCGAATTTTCTGAATAGCAGGTGGATGTCTTCTTTGCGTTCATGCAGGGCAGGCACCCGGATGGGTACGGTACTTAGTCGATAATAAAGATCCTGGCGAAACCTGCCTTGGTGTACAAGTTCCAGTAAATCCTTATTGGTAGCGGCAATAACCCGTACATCTGTTTTCTGAACTTTAGAAGAACCTACCCGGATATACTCGCCGGCTTCCAGCACCCGCAATAAACGCGCCTGAGTACCCAAAGGCAATTCACCAATTTCATCAAGAAAAATAGTACCCCCATTTACGGTTTCAAAATATCCCTTGCGGCCATCTACCGCACCGGTGAAGGAACCTTTTTCATGACCGAATAATTCTGAGTCGATGGTCCCCTCCGGGATAGCACCGCAGTTAACGGCGATAAAAGGATTATGTTTTCTTGCCGAAAGGGTATGTATGATGGAGGAGAACGCTTCTTTACCTACACCACTTTCACCCATAATCAATACGGTGAGATCCGTATTGGACACCTGGACAGCAACCTGCAAAGCATAATTTAATGCAGGTGAATTGCCCATGATTCCGAAACGGTTTTTTATGCTTTGTATGTCCATTTTTAGAATTTAGAATTAAAAACGCAAAATGTAAAAGAACTGCTCCCCGGTTTTACATTTTAGATTTTAAATTTTGCGTTTTACATTTTTACTATTTCTCCTAATAAAGTCGCTTGGGTACAGTCATTTACTTTAATTGTAACATAATCTCCTTTTGTATAGTTTGAATTGTCCTTAGGAAACACGATAACTTTATTCTGTGAGCTTCGGCCCATCCATTTATTACTGTCCTTTTTACTTTCACTTTCAATCAGTACGATAAAAATTTTACCCAGATCTTTCCTATTGCTTTCATGCGATAGCCTTCCCTGTAAATCAATAACCTCCTGTAATCTCCGCTTTTTAGTTTCTTCCGGAATGTCATCCTGATACCTTCTGTGCGCCAGGGTGCCTGGCCTTTCGCTATAAAAAAACATATAGCTGAAATCATAACGGCTATATGCCATAATATTTAAGGTATCCTTGTGATCTTCTTCATTTTCAGTGCAAAAGCCTGTTATGATGTCTGAACTTATTCCACAATCTGGCATTATTTCGCGAATGCGTTTCACTTTGGCCATATACCATTCCCTTGTATACGTGCGGTTCATTAACTGTAGAATTCTGGTTGAGCCGCTTTGTACCGGCAGATGAATGTACTTGCAGATATTTTGATACCGGGCCATAGTATGCAAAACCTCGTCGGTTATATCTTTTGGATGTGAAGTGGAAAAGCGGACCCGGAGCTCAGGAGAAATTTGGGCAATCAGTTCCAGTAAGAGTGCAAAGGTAATAACGTTTCCATCCCCGATTGACTGGCCTTGTTCATTAAGATGCCCGTCCATGGAACTGGGTTGGGAAGGCATTGCATAGTAATAGCTATCAACATTTTGCCCCAGCAGTGTGACTTCCTTATATCCATTTTCAAACAGCTCCCTGCATTCCTGTACAATGGACGCAGCGTCCCGGCTTCTTTCGCGGCCACGGGTAAAAGGCACCACGCAAAAGGAACACATGTTATTGCAGCCCCGCATAATGCTGACGAATGCTGAAATGCCATTACTATTTAAACGAACCGGTGAAATATCAGCATAAGTTTCCTCGCGGCTAAGCAAAACATTGATAGCTCTTTGTCCGCCTTCCGCCTCCGTAACCAACGCGGGTAATGTACGATAGGCATCAGGGCCTACCACGATATCAACCAGTTTTTCTTCCTCCAGGAATTTTGACTTCAGTCTTTCCGCCATGCATCCCAACACAGCAACCAGGGTGCCGGGCCTTTTCTTCTTCAGCTTACGGAATTCAGTTAGACGCTTGCGAACGGTCTGTTCTGCTTTTTCACGGATTGAGCAGGTATTTACAAAGATCAGATCAGCATCTTCTACATTGCGGGTAGCACCAAAACCTTCTTTATTGAGAATAGAAGCCACGATTTCACTATCCGCGAAATTCATCTGGCAACCATAGCTTTCTATGTAAAATCGTTTTTTATATACCGATGGGTCATTGGCAAAGGGAGCATAGGCTTCTCCCTGCCTGTTTTCATCCTGAACTTTACCGGTTATTAAATCAAACATTATACAATAATTGGGTCTGCAAAGATAAGGAAAGAAAGGAGTTGGTGACAGTATGTCAGGAAAAGGGGATAAAGGATGATCTTGAATATTTTACCCCTGTTTTTAATAGGATGGATTACACACCGGGATTAAAAATTCCCTTCAGCATACCCTGAATTTGTCTGTTGAGAAAAAAGTAGAAGTTGTGGAAATAGATGAAGGTTTTAATGATATCAGCGCTGATTCAGGCTTCTATATTTACGTTGAGCTTGTTTTTTAACCAACTATCTTTCACTGCTACAATCCACTTGTCTTCCAGTTCCTTTTTTGTCTGTACAAGGTTATTAAAATATAATGTATCGCCGGAGATGAATTGGTTGTCGTATGCATATTGCAACTGTGCCAGCGGCAATAATTGAATTTTATCCTTTATTACGAGAGCCAGGTTGAGCCGGTCAAACATATTGACAGCAAACTTTTGTTCAATGTCTTTAATTAACCGTACAGAACTATCCGTACTGCAACCACTGACGCCAGCGGCTGTCTCATCT
>JAOQAL010000459.1 GCA_025963615.1 Chitinophagaceae bacterium
TAGCTTGCTGGAACTGGCATTGTCAAAATCAAAGGATGACTTAGGCGGAGAGGCCGCGTCTCTTTTATTATCACAGAAAGGAAGTGCGTTGGTATGGACTGTAATTAATGGAACGGACACGTCGAAAACAAACAAACTACTTTTATCTTTAGCCGGTGTTGGTACCACGGAATCAATCCAACTACTTCAAACGGTGGCGCTTTCGGATAAATACCTGTTAGGGGTACGCAAATATGCTGCTGCACAAATTGGCAGAAGTGGGGGTGGCGAAAAAAAAGTGTTGGAATTATTGAAAAATAAAAAAGTTCCCGGGGATTTACTGGATGATATAGTTTATGGCGTCCGCGATGCCTGGGAAACGTCTGTACGTACAGAAGCTGCAGGCTATTTGCCAAAGACCGCATCATCCACTAATAAAAAAGTGCCGCTTATTACAGACCTGTCCGCCCTGAAGGCTGATGCTGCCGCAGGGAAAATAATATATACCAGTAAATGTATGTTATGCCACCAGGTCAATAAAGAAGGCGGCGATTTCGGTCCTGCGTTATCCGAAATTGGTTCTAAATATCCTGCAGAAGGTTTATTGAATGCCATTGTGAATCCATCGGCGGGCATCAGTTTTGGTTTTGAAGGCTGGGAGATCAAAATGAAAGATGGTTCTGTATTAACAGGAATCATTTCCAGTAAAACAGAAACCGATCTCGACTTAAAATCTCCCGGGGGCTCAAAGAAACACATAAAGACAAATGATATCGTGTCAAAGAAAGAACTACCTCATTCCATGATGACCGAAGGATTGTATGAAAGCATGAGTAGCCAGGACCTGGCAAACCTGCTGGCTTATCTTTCCGGGTTGAAAAAGAAGCAATGAGATTAAAAAATAAAGGAGTCCGAATAGAAATTCAACTCCGTTTTAAAATCCAATATCCTATGAAAAACCGATGCAAGATTACGGCACAGGATTCACGCAAGTGATTTTTCGGAATGATTTCTTATTAAAATCGTTGATATATTAGTGTTAGTACGTGGCGCGTTCAGCGTTTTTACTAGTGGCGGGGAAATCCAGTCCCGGCTACCCATTCTTTATTGTTCGTTTTCTCCTTCTCCCTTTTGTGCTCTTAGCCTATCCTCTTAGCTCTGCTACTCAGCTTTTTTGCTGTTGTTCAACCAGGCTACTTTTTGTTCAGATTGATGGGCCTGGCCAATTATATCTTTGTAAAGTTCCGGCCGCCTTGCTTTTATGTAACGGTGTCCGCCTGCCAGGATAAGTTTTTCAGGTGTCATTACAGCTGTAACAAAATCATCGCCCAATGTTTTGCATTCTGCAATCACATCTCCAAACGGATCAATAATCATGGAACAGCCATTTTTTAACTGGTCATCATCCATTCCGATAGGATTTGAGAAAATAGCATATACCGCATTATCATAAGCCCTGGAAGGCAGCCATTTCATTAGCCAGTCCCTTCCTTTCATTCCATCAAATTCAAGTCGCAGCGGAGTCGGGTCCGTTTCGCGGTTTTTCCAAAGTTCCGGATTCACAAAACCTGCACCAGGCCTGGTAGAGGGAGTGCACATCGTGACATGCGGCATGAAAATAATATTCGCACCCAGGAGTGTGGTGGCCCTTACATTTTCAATGATGTTATTATCATAGCAAATCAGGATGCTGCATTTCCATCCATACAGATCAAAAACACAATATTCGCTACCCGGCGTTAAATAAGGATTGATAAATGGATGCAGTTTCCGGTACTTTGCTACTAACCCATGCTGATCAACACAGACATAAGCTTTAAACAAATTATCGTCTTTATCTTTTTCAAACAGGCCTGCCAGGACAGCGAGTCCATATTTTTTAGCAATCTCCGTAAGTTGATCGATGCTTTCACCGCCTGGAATGAACTCTGCCAATTCCAGCATTTGTTCTTTGGATAAATTGCGGGCAAATGTATAGCCCGTAATGGAACATTCATGAAAAGCTATAACTTTTGCTCCTTCCTGTGATGCTTTCCCGGAAAGCTTTTCAATAATGGAGAGGTTATAAGATTTGTTTCCGCTTTGATGCTCAAATTGGGCTGTGGCTATTTTTAGATTATCCATGTTGCTGATGTAATGATTTTTGGGAATTCAACCCATCAAATTTAAAGCATATTCCGCAAGCAGGGTTCCTGGTAGTTGGTATAAAAATTAAAACAGCGAACACTGAAAATATACCGGAACCGGTGTCCTGGAAGACGTCTGCCGGCAAAAATTATTTCCTGATCGCTACCTGGATAGTTTCTTTCAACCGGTTAATTGGTTTCCCCTTTCGGGTGGGATCAATTCGTACATCGATTTTCAGGTTGGTCGCTTTGCCGGAAAGAAAAAAATCGTTGTTCGCATCCAGGGGGAAATTTTTATTTGCCTCAAGCTGGCCAAAAGTTATATTCCGGGCCGGCGAAAAATAGGCAGATAGTAAAGTGCCGACTTGTTGTTCCCCAAAATATATTTTCAGGTTGCCGGCATTCTTAAATACTACTGAATCGGGTATTTCATAATTATATAGCACGGTGTTATTGTTTTTTCTTTTTGGTGGATTGATGGCTATCATCAGCATTTTTAACTGCGCATCTGATTTACCATGTTCTGTTTCTACGTTTACATAGCTTTTATTTTTTCTGCCAAAATAAATACTTAACGAGCCATCGTCTTTTGCAATATCATTGTTTTGCAATATTACATTATACCGGTAGCCCCGAATTTTGTTATAGAGCACTTCATTGGTTGTAAGAAAAAAATCATCCTTATCGCGGCTGCTATCGATGTAAACTGCCCGGCTATCGCGGAATAAATTCCCATTGTCATAGGTATCGATTGAATATTGTCCTTTATGATTATTATGAAGCGCAATGACATTCCGGGTATCCGAAGGAATTTTACTAAGGATAAATTTGGCGAAACTTTTAATTTTTGAAACTGCAGATGGTGAATAGTTGCCGTATTTCTTAAGAGAAGTGATGATACCAGTGTGGGTGAATATCCTGTTCGGGTCAAACTGAAACGACGAACCATGTATATTGAAAGTAATGAGACGCTTTTTATTATTGTTGATTTTAATCAGGGTTCCTCCTAATTTCCGGAGCGCTTTTTTTGAAACTTCGATCGCTGTTTCCTCGTCATCATGCGGGCTAACCAGTACAATACCAGGATTGTTGTTATACTTGTATACCACGACGCCGATATCCGCATCTCCCAGCCGATAGATAAATTCTGTTTGTTTCAGCGTGTACGAAGCCGTTACTTTCACTATTTTCTTTTGCTGTTGTCCAAAACAAAATAAGCAATAAAAAAAGCCTGGAAAAAGTAAGGCAGCTTTCGGCATTTAATTGGTTCGTTAATATAAAACAGGAAAAATAAGAAATAAGAAGAAGCGGTACAATCTTTCAGGCTCAGTTTTCCAATTCCTCTTTCATTTTAGCAAGCACATTTTTGTCAATCATTTTCTGTGCCACCTGAATCATGTTTTTGAAAGCGATGGAATGTGAAATGCCATGGCCAATTATAACTGGTTTTGCTACCCCTAATACCGGCGTACCGCCATAGATCTCGAAATTGAAGCGTTCAAAATATTCGTGCTGAATTTTTTTCCGGTGCGTGATTTCGTATAGTGATTCCGCCATTTTTAAGATAACGTTGCCCATAAAGCCTTCGCACACCATGACATCTGCTTTATCCAGCAGCAGATCGCGGCCTTCTATATTTCCGGTGAAATGGATATGTTTGTTTTCTTTCAGCAATGTATAAGTTGCCTGCGCCAGCAGGTTGCCTTTGCCTTCTTCTTCGCCCACATTAATCAATGCCACCCTTGGTTTTTCAATACCAAACATTAATTGCGCATACACCGAACCCATTACCGCGAATTGGTTCAGTTGTTCAGGTTTGCAATCTGCGTTTAAACCTGCATCTACTAAAATGCCTGTGCTTCCATTTTCTTTGGGAATAACAGTTGAAATAACAGGTCGTAAAACTCCTTCCAGCGCTTTAATGCTGAATAAAGCACCAACCAGCATGGCTCCTGTATTTCCCGCGCTGATGAATGCGTCCATCTTGCCGGAAGCCAGTAATTGGAAACCAATAGCGATAGACGATTTTTGTTTTTCTTTAAGCGCGCGGGTAGGGTGTTCGTGCATGTCAATCACTTCGTCTGCATGCACAATGGTAAGATGCCCGGAGGGGACCTGATATTCGGCTAGTAATTTTTCAATTTGAGGCTGGTCGCCGACCAGGAACAGGTCAGCTGGCTTGTCATGTCCGGATAAATAAAGATGGACTCCTTTCACCGCCTCAAGCGGTGCAAAATCTCCACCCATCATATCTAATCCTATTTTCATGATAAGTACAAAAATAAAAATTCTAAATTCAGAAACTTCGTACGAAAGTCAGTCCTGAATTTAGAATTCCAAATTAATTATTTATTACTTATTAACAGGAGATTTTTCAACTAAGACCTTTCCTTTATAGTAAAGTTTTCCTTCACTTACATGTGCACGGTGGCGAACATGTAACTCACCGGTGGTACTATCAGTACTTAAAGTAGCCGTAGTTGCTTTGTAATGTGTTCTGCGTTTTGCGCTTCTTTGCTGACTATGTCTGCGTTTGGGATTTGGCATATCTCAATTATTAAAAACTTAAAAAATTTTTTGTTACCAGTTTTCTGAAATTCTTACAACCTTTCACTAATGTGGTTGGCTGAGGCCTATCGGCTCTCTGCAACGTCAGGCAACCTGATCACTTTCGCCATTTCACTCACTTTCCCAGGTTTTTAAACTTTTCCAATCCTTTCCAGATCGGATTTTCTTTTTCTTCCTGAGGCTTTTCTTCCGGCTCGAGCTCCCTCAACATAGTTAATGCTGCCGGATTGCATTCCGGACCACTGGCATCGTCGTACCCACATATTTTTTGCATTGGAATGCTCAGGTTGATGAACTCATAAATCCAGTCAGCAACATCAATATGACTTTCGCTATGACTGATGAAATAGATATCGGGGTTTTCTTCCTGATCATTCATCGCCAGGGGATCTTCCACCATTTTAACGACTATATTAAACTCGTCCCACAAATCTATTTTAAGGTTATTTCCGCAACGGTCGCAGTTTGTTTCAAGGCTGCCGCCTATTTCAAACTTTAACAACATAAAACCCGCTTTCCGATCCAGGGTTAGCTTTACGTTGGCGTGGCAGTTACGAAAATCCTGCTGCTGGTATGTCTCAAAGAACTTATCTTTTATCTCATATTCGTACTCATGAATGCCGGGTTTCAATCCCACAAAAGCTATCTCAAATTCCCTTCTGTAGCCCATGAGTCAACTTTTTAAAGAGTTTGCAAAGGTAGGGGAATCGTTGGAAAAATTAAGCCATCATTTCGATTATTTTTACCCAGCTTGTCTTAATTTAAAGCCCTGATTAAAATTACTTAAAATTTAAAGGTTTGAAGGAATTTCTATCCCGTCTGTTTCAGCACATTATGAAAGGCTGGACCTGGGCTTTGTTGATCGCGCTGGCCATTATAATAAAGGTCATTTCCTCCTATCCGGCTTTAATCGAAAGGGATTATACCTATGGCGTCTATCCGATCATTTCCAGCACCCAGCGTTTTTTATTTGGTTGGTTGCCAATCAGCCTTGGCGATCTTTTTTACTCTTTTATCATCTTATGGCTAATTGTAAAGGCCGGTCAGCTGGTAAAAGCCATTTTTAAAAGAAGAATCACCAGGTCTTCTTTGCTAAAAGGGTTGCAACAGTTCATTTTCATCTGCCTTTTTATATACGTTGCGTTTAATCTCCTGTGGGGGCTTAATTACAACCGGGTTGGTATTGCAAGTCAGCTTGGTTTGGAAATGAAAAAATACAATCTTAGAGAACTGGATACACTGACTGCCGTTTTGCAAAAAAGATTGAATGAATACGTCGTGCTGGCTGATCCACAGCAAAGGGACTCATTTTATAAAAAGCGAAACCTTTTCCGGGAAAGCTTTGAGGCATATCATGAAGTAGCAAAGCAATATTCTTTTCTTTCGTATTATCCCCAATCTATCAAACCTTCGATATTCAGTTATGTTGGAAATGTGCTTGGATTCTCAGGTTATTACAACCCTTTTTCCGGTGAAGCCCAGGTAAATACGACCGTGCCTGTTTTTACACAGCCCTTTATTGCCTGTCACGAAATAGGCCACCAACTGGGTTATGGAAAAGAAAATGAAGCGAATTTTGCCGGCTTCCTGGCCTGTCGGGCACATCCTTTACCTGCCTTTCGATATTCCGTATATTTTGATATGTATAATTATACCATTAATGAATTATACCGCAGGGATTCGGTTGCTGCGAAAGCATTCGTTTCAACATTAAGTCCCCTTGTGAAAAAAGATTTTAAAGAACTGAGAGCGTTTTATGATAAATACGAAAACCCGATGGAGCCGGTTATTACCTGGCTTTACGGAAATTATCTAAAAGCCAACCGTCAACCAGCTGGAAGGCAGACCTATAACCAGGTAGTGGCTTTTTTAATTGCGTATCAGAAAAAATTCGGAAAAGATTCCCTGTAGACATGTCTTTATGGACAGGCAGCAATTAAAACTGGTTCTTCCACATCATACTTTCAATGGGCCTATCCGGCTGATCGCTGTATTTGGCGTTTTTTTTCTGGTTATATTTTACTTCAATTTCCCCATCTACCGGGAAATATATAAGCTGACCGATAGGCATGCCCTTATAAATCTTTACAGGTTGTTTTACCGAGATTTCCAGGGTCCAGTGACCGCAAAAACCTACATCGCCTTTACCCGCCGTTGCGTGGATATCAATTCCAAGGCGGCCGGTAGAGGATTTACCTTCCAGGAAAGGAACATGGGCATGGGTTTCCGTGTATTCCAGCGTGACACCGAGATAGAAAATGTGCGGATATAACACAAAACCTTCCTCCGGAATTTCAAAATAATCGATCTGGTTATGCTTTTTAGCATCAATTATATGCTCCTTATAGGTCGCCAGCCATTTTCCCAGGTGCACATCGTAAGAATTGCTTCCAAGGCATTCCCTGTCATAAGGGGTAAGTTTGATAGTGCCTTTTTCTATTTCTTCCAGTATTCTTGTATCCGATAATATCATTTTATTTTTTGTGTTACGGGCTTATTAAATTCTATAGAGCTTCTCTTTCGTTACTTGGGGGCTGTCTCAAAAGGAATATTTCACGCAAAGGGCGCGAAGAAGCAAAGAACGCAAAGAGATGAACTGTTAAGAATCAATCTTTACTTTCTCAACATCTTTGCGGGATTATTTTAAAACAATACTTTTGAGACAGCCTCATTTTTATTGTACAATTAAGAAGCAGCAAAATAAACACGAATAATATAAGGAATGCCGGTTTTTTTTCAACATCAAATTAACGAATCGACAAGACTGGGTATTTGGAAGATCGAGGAAACGGAAGAATTTTTTAAAAACAACGTGCCTCAACACCGGGATGTGACTCACCCGCGTAAGCGGTTGCAGCACCTGGCAGGCCGGTTTTTACTGCAGTTTTTAGCGCCTGATTTTCCCTATGAATTAATACAGATTGCCGAAACCCGGAAACCTTTTTTGTCCAACGAGAAATATCATTTTTCTATTTCTCATTGCGGCGATTATGCAGCAGCTATTATCAGTAAGAATAGGAGGGTAGGAATTGATATTGAGATTTCGAAGCAAAAAATTGGACGGATCAGCGAAAAGTTTTTGTCGCGGGAAGAACACGCCATATTCAATATTCAGCATTCAGCCCCCGACCCCCCGTTTCCGGCTCCTGACTATTTAAAGTTAACCCTGCTCTGGAGCGCTAAAGAAGCTGTTTTTAAATGGTACGGTGAAGGAGGAGTAGACTTCCGGGAGGACATACATTTACTAAAGCAACATGAAGGCCCTGGAACAGTAGATTGTTTTTTTTCCAAAACGACAACCAACCTGACCATTCACCATCGTTATTTCGAGAGCCTGGTGCTGGACTGGGTACTAAGCTAATAATCAATCCACATTTCAGGTAAGTCAGTCAGGATTCATGTAATATTTAGCTTTATTTCAACTGTTGCAGCAATTCAAAAATCTTTTATACTTTCAAAGCGGAATATTTTTATAAACCAGTTAATTGTCAACCTGCATGCCGGCAAACCCACTTAAGGTTTTTATAGTAGATGACGAATACCAGAGCAGAAATCTTCTCAGTAAACTGCTGCAGGAGCATATTCCTGATATTGTTGTGACAGGACAGGCGTCGAATGTGGCAGAAGGAATAGCCGGCATAAACGAATTCAATCCCGGTCTGCTGTTCCTGGATATAGAAATGAATGGCGAAACGGGTTTTGATTTATTGCGGAAAATTGAAAAACGGAATTTCAAAATCATTTTTGTTACAGCTCATGATACCTATGCGCTAAAGGCTTTTCGTTTTAATGCAGTAGATTATCTTTTAAAACCGATCGTACTGGAAGAATTGAAAGATGCCGTCAGCAAGGTTATCGATCAGTTGCCTGAAAAGAGAATTATATCGGACGCACAGTTGGAAAACCTGGCACAATTTATCCAAAACCCGAAAAAGGTGAATGATAAAATTGCAGTTCCCACCTCAGATGGATTTGTATTAATATCCCTTCCCGAAATTGTTTTTTGCAAGGCCAATGGTAATTACACCGAGTTCCATCTTACCGGGAAAAAGCAATTACTAAGCAGTTATACTCTTAAACAATACCATGAATTATTAGTGGAGCAGAATTTTTTCAGGGCGCATCGCTCTTTTCTTATCAATTTGTCCCATGTAAAAATGTATCGCCGGGGCGAAGGAGGTACCATCATAATGAACGATGGCAGTGAAATAGAATTGTCCAGACAACATAAAGAAGCCTTTTTCCAATTGTTCAAGTAACAACACCTGATGAAACGGCTCCTGGAATATTGTTTTTTGTTGGGTGGATTGCTGCTTT
>JAOQAL010000264.1 GCA_025963615.1 Chitinophagaceae bacterium
AAAGATTGCTAATTAATTACATGAAAGATAAACGACAAGATGCTCCTATAAATATTTTGCTTGCCGATGACGATTCTGATGATTGCAGTTTTTTTAAAGAAGTATTGGCCGAATTCACACTATCCACACAGCTTACCGCTGTGCATGACGGAGAACAACTGATGCGCCGGCTAATCGATGAAACCAACGAGCTTCCGCACGTTCTATTTCTCGACCTCAACATGCCACGAAAAAACGGCTTCGAATGTCTGGCAGAAATAAAACAAAGCCAAAGACTGAAACATGTTCCTGTGGTTATTTTCACTACTTCCTTTGAACAAGGGGTGGTGAACCAGCTTTACCAAAACGGAGTACAGTATTTCGTTCGCAAGCCCCCGGAATTTTCACAATTCAGAAAAATAATTCAACATGCGATATCACTTATAGCGAAAGGAAATATTTCACAACCGACCCGGGAAAATTTTGTACTCACGGTATAGAACAGTTTAATTAAATAGTTCGGTCCCAAACAGGGTACAAATTTTGAAAATCATTTATGCCTCAATATTAGAAACCATTAAGACGATTTAAAATATGGAAAACATAAAACCGGACAGCGATGAGTTGATTATTGCTTACAGAGAACTTGCGTCCCAGGAAAAAGAGATAGCAAAACTGACGGTAGAATTGGGCATTGCCAATAAAGAGCTTGTCTTTCAAAAAGAAGAGAGAGGAAAGCGGGCAGCAGAATTAGGTATTGCCAATAAAGAACTTGCCTTTCAAAAAGAAGAAAAAGGGAAGCGGGCCGCTGAGTTAGGCATTGCCAACATAGAGCTTGCCTTTCAGGACAATGAGAAAGGGAAACGGGCAGCCGAGTTAGGCATTGCCAACATAGAGCTTGCCTTCCAGGACGATGAGAAAGGGAAAAGGGCCGCCGAGCTGGGCATTGCCAACATAGAACTTGCCTTTCAGGACGATGAGAAAGGGAAACGGGCTGCCGAGTTAGGCATTGCCAACAAAGAACTTATCTTTCAGAACGAGGAGAAAGAAAAACGGGCAGCTGAGTTAATCATTGCTAACAAGGAGCTCCTCTTTCAAAACGAGGAGAAGGAAAAACGGGCATCGGAGTTACTCATTGCAAACAAAGAACTTCTGGCATTCACTTATATATCAAGTCATGATTTGCAGGAGCCCTTGCGCAAAATACAAACCTTCGTCACCATCATACTTGAAAAAGAAGCGCAGAATCTATCTGAAAACGGCAGATATAATTTCGGGCGAATGCAACTAGCCGCTGGAAGAATGCAACAACTCATTGACGATTTACTTGCTTTCTCCCGCATTAACGCGACAGAATTAGAGTTTGAAAAAGCGGAACTCAATGCAATTATAGAAGAAGTAAAAACCGAGTTGAAAGATACCATCCAGGAAAAACAGGCAACTGTTGAAGTCGGCGAAAGCTGCACTGTTAACATAATCGCTTTCCAGTTTCGCCAGTTAATGTACAACCTTATAAGCAATGCCCTTAAATTTTCAACTCCCGGCATGCCTTCACACATAATAATAAGGAGCAGAATTGTAAAAGGGAATGAGCTAATTAACAAAAAGCTTTCACCTCAAAAAAATTATTGCCATATCACTGTCGAAGATAATGGCATCGGCTTCGAATCCCATTTTAGCGAACGCATTTTTGGGGTGTTTCAAAAACTTCACAGCAAAGATGTGTATGGAGGCACTGGCATCGGGCTTGCTATCGTAAAAAAAATAGTAGAGAATCACAACGGTATTATTATCGCAACAAGTGAATTGAATAAAGGGGCGACATTTGATATTTATTTTCCTAATGGTAAGAACCAGACAGACGATACTTTTTTTGCATGATTTGCTGGAAGAGTTTTAAAGCAGCTGGTTCATGGGGTCACGATCCTTGGTGTAGCGGTCATTAGGACTGGTTGTATCAGATACAGGTTTAAAATAGTAATTGATCAACGTATCATTTACTAACTTCAATAAATGCAGGACGGCTAGTCTTCATTTACCAGGCTTGCAAATTTCTTTGAGAACTTTCCAGGCATTTTCAGCAACAATTTTTTCACCTACCGCATTCGGATGAATACCATCAGCCTGGTTCAGCGAATCAACCCCACCAACACCTTACAGGAGAAAGGGTATCAGTAATGCATTATTCATGTTAGCGAGCTTCGGGAAAAGTGCATGAAATTCTCCGGTATACCTGGTTCCGAGGTTGGGCGGTATTTCCATACCAGCTAGTACAATTTTTGAGGCAGGATATTTTTGCCGGACACTATCAACGATCGCCTGCAGGTTTTTTGCTGTTACCGTTAATGGTATACCGCGAAGGCCGTCATTGCCTCCCAGTTCCAGTACGAATATGTCTACCGGTTGCTTCAATACCCAACTAATCCTGCTTAATCCACCCGAAGACGTTTCACCACTCAGACCAGCGTTCACAGCCCGGTAAGGGAGATGGAGGGAATCAAGACGAAGTTGGATTAATGTTGTAAATGCTTCGGATGGCTGGAGTCCATAGCCTGCCGTAATGCTGTTCCCGAAAAACACGATTTGTTTAAGAGGGATAGATGCAACAACAGGCAGGGTGCTGTCTTTGACTGCCTCAACATGGGATGTGGGTGAATTCCCCGATCCGCAGGCGGAAAGCAAAAATAGTATCAGGATCGCCGGTAGCTGTTGTGTTTTCAAAATTCAATGTTTGAAATAAAATGTCATGCTGTTAATTATTGTAAATTACTGTATTCAAATCAGAAAGATGCTGACAGTACATGATTTAAGTAAAACGTATAATAGTTCAGGCAAGACCCTCTCTGTTTTAAAAGGCATCAATTTTTCTATTGACGCAGGTTCGACGGTTGCCATTGTTGGTCCGTCTGGCAGTGGTAAGACGACGCTGCTTGGTTTGTGTGCAGGTCTTGACCGTTCCACTACCGGAGGGGTGGAATTAAACAATATTTCTCTCACCGGCCTGGATGAGAATCAATTAGCACATGTGCGTAACCGCTATGTCGGGTTTATTTTCCAGAACTTCCAATTGTTGCCCACGCTGACGGCCCTGGAGAATGTGATGGTGCCCATGGAACTGCGAGGTGAGAAAAATGTGCGTGCGCGCTCAAAGGACTTACTGGGCAAAGTGGGACTTTCAGACAGGCTCCATCATTTTCCCGCCCAGTTATCGGGAGGGGAGCAGCAACGGGTTTCCCTTTCCCGCGCTTTCGCCAACCAACCCCTGATATTATTTGCGGATGAGCCAACAGGTAACCTTGATGAAGAAACCAGCGGTGTGGTCATAAGGCTTTTATTTGAACTTAACCAGGAAGCGAAAACAACACTCGTAAT
>JAOQAL010000287.1 GCA_025963615.1 Chitinophagaceae bacterium
GCCAAGAAACATTTCATACATGCGGAAGGTGTCGGCTCCGTATTTGGCGACTAAATCATCGGGATTAACCGTGTTGAATTTTGATTTGGACATTTTTTCAACTTCGGAACCGCAGATATATTTGCCGTCTTCTAAAATAAACTCAGCAGTACGATATTCATCCCTCCATTTCCTAAATGCTTCAATATCTAATTCGACTCCATCAACAATATTTACATCAACATGAATTTGAGAAAATTCAGTTACATATCGTTGCGCATTAAAAAAACTATAGTCAAGTTCCGGAAATCTGTTTTTTATCCATTCTAAAAAATTAAACCCATTTTCATCCTGGATAAATCTTAGCCTTATATTATTTGAAACAAAAATTTGCAAACCGTTTGCACTTAAGAAATCATAATTTTCTTGAAAAGGGATCGACATCTTTATCCTATACACAAACCTGCTACTCCCCTGTATCATCCCCTGGTTCATCAATTTTTTAAACGGTTCATCAAAACCAATATGGCCTAAATCATACAAAACTTTTGTCCATAACCGGCTGTACAATAAATGCCCAACGGCATGTTCTGTTCCGCCAATATATAAATCCACCTGGTTCCAGTAATCAGATATTTTGCGGTCGCAAAATGTTTTATCGTTGCGGGGATCCATGTAGCGGAAAAAATACCAGGATGATCCTGCATAACCAGGCATGGTATTCGTTTCTAAAGCCCCCTCTAAATTCTCCCCGAAAGGTGAGACTTCGGGAGACGCTGACGGTATGTCAATCTTTACTTTTTGCTGCACCCAATCTGCTAAATTCGCTAGTGGTCCTTCGCCGTCCGGACCCGGTTTATAGCTATCCACATGCGGCAACTGCAAAGGCAATTCACTTTCATCCAACGGATAGGCAATACCATTGATCCATTTAATGGGGAATGGCTCCCCCCAGTAACGCTGCCGGCTGAACGCTGCATCCCGCATCTTATAATTCACTTTGCGGATACCAATCCCTTTTTCTTCAATCGCTTTGATTGCCACTTCCATGGCTTCTTTCATCACCAGTCCGTCCAGGAAACCAGAGTTTTCCAGTACCGCTTCTTTGGTTGCATTGGCTTCCTCACCATTAAAATGTTTACCGATAATATTGGTCACCGGGATACCAAAATGCTTCGCGAATCTGAAGTCCCGCTCATCCCCACAGGGCACGCCCATAATAGCACCGGTACCATAGCCCGCCAGCACATACTCCGAAATCCAGACGGGAATTTCCCTTTCATTAAACGGGTTCAATGCATAAGCGCCGGTAAAGACACCGCTGATCTTTTTTTCGGACATGCGTTCCCGTTCGCTGCGGCTTTTTACATAAGTGATATAGTCGACCACAGCTTTTTTTTGTTCAACGGTTGTTATCTGTTCCACCAGTTCATGTTCGGGGGCAATCACCATGAAGTCTACGCCGAAGATGGTATCAGGCCTTGTAGTGTATACTCTCAATGTTGGCGCCTCATCCCCCGACCCCTTCTCCTCGCCAAGAAGGGGAGATGGGTCTCCGTCGGTAAGATTATTTTTTAATTTTATCTTTTGTTGTTCTATGGCGGCTTTGATCTTATTGATTACTTCTTCGGTATTGTTTATTACTTCATCATTAGTAAAGCGGATTAATTCAAGATCAAATTCCTTCAGATATTCTGTTCTGGCTTTATCGTAAATCTTTTGATCTTCTTCATTATGATATCCACCATCAAGTTCTATAACCAACTTTACCTCCATTAAAGCAAAATCAACAATATAACCTTGCACCCCATGCTGGCGGCTAACTTTAATTCCTAATTGATTATTGCGAATTCTTTGCCAGATTATATCTTCTGCTTCCGTTGGGTTTTTACGGTTCATTCTGCCGTATTCTTTTAAAATCTGCCAACTTGTTATATCCGCTGTTTGAAAGAAATTTCCTGATTTGGAGGACTTGCCCCCCTCTCCGCGAGGAGAGGGGTTGGGGGTGAGGCGAAATTCGATTTCCGCCCCACTACTTTTCCCGATCCAATTAGTCTGCATCTCCTTCATCGCTTCGCTGAAGTCGATCCGGTCCAATCCTTCCAGAAGCCGATCGGCATATTCAGTAATACGCAGATACCATTGCCGCAATTTCTTTTTTACTACCGGGTAGCCACCTCGTTCACTCACACCATTTACTACCTCGTCATTAGCCAATACCGTTCCCAGCGCTTCACACCAGTTCACTTCGCCATAGCCACAGTAAGCAAGGCGGTATTGCATCAGGATATCCTGTTTTGTTTTTTCATCAAAACCCTTCCACTCCTTCGCGGAAAAATTGAGTATTGAAAATTGAGCATTGGGTATTACATATTTTCCATTCCCCTCCGTTTCGAATGCATCTATCAAATCAGCAACCGGTTCTGCCTTATTCGTGTTCCTGTTATAAAAAGAATCAAACAACTGTAAAAAAATCCACTGTGTCCATTTATAAAAATTGGGGTCACTGGTACGTACTTCCCGGTCCCAGTCATAGCAAAAGCCGATATTATCCAGTTGCGCTTTAAAAGTCGCGATATTTTTTTTTGTAGTCTCCGCAGGGTGCTGGCCGGTATCCAAAGCATATTGTTCTGCAGGCAACCCGAAACTGTCAAAGCCCATCGGATGTAATACATTGAACCCTTTCAACCTTTTGTAACGGCTATAGATATCAGAAGCGATATAACCCAGGGGGTGGCCCACATGCAAGCCGGTGCCACTCGGGTAGGGAAACATATCCAGTACATAATATTTTGGCTTTGGCGATTGATCGCCAGGTTCAGGATTGGATACTTTATAAGCATTCTTTTCCCGCCATTTCTTTTGCCATTCTTTTTCAATTCTCTTAAAATCGTATTCCATTCGGAGTTTATAGTTTATAATTTGGGGTTTATAGTTCCGGCTATTGTATCCCGTTCATCGGTTGTTGTGTCAGTTACCTGCTTGTCCGGTAATAGCCGCAAGCTATGAGCTACAAGACCTGTAGTCCTGTCGCATTTGCTAGTCTCGCAGCTCATAGCTTGTAGCTCAAAGCTTGCTCAACATAAATGCTAAAGAACACTTAAAAAAATCAATTTCACTTTATTAAACGCCGCATCCGGCAATATCAGCATTCCACAATCGTTAGATGGGCAGCAAAAATACTGATTTGTACTGCTTATTGGCTATTTTTGCCCGTCTGACCGAAGTACTAAAAATTTAACTAAATTATTTAGATCATCAGGGCTGACCTGCCCCGTTTACGAACTGCGAAAGCAAATTATTCTACAGCGGGACGTATCCCATTACATTCATCAAATTCAGAATCATGAGCCAGGCTGGTAAAGCATCAATCAAACGCGGCAAACCTTCTTACTTCATGGCCATTTTGGGTGTGACGGTAGTACTCTTTCTGCTGGGCATCGTTGGATGGCTCACGATCAATTCCAAAAAGTTGATGCAGTATTTTAAAGAAAGTGTGGAAATCCAGGTATTTCTTCAGCCTAATATTAAAGATACAGCGCGGCAAAACATGCAAAATTATATCGCGTCAAAGCCATATGTAAAAACGGTTCGTTATACCGATAAAGAAACGGCCAAGCAGGAATGGCTTAAAAGCGGCGGGGAAGATTTCACCGAATTCCTGGATAATGCGTTATTGCCAACCAGCATTGATTTTACATTGAAAGAAGAGTTTGTGGATTCGCTGCAGTTAGCGCAGATTAAAACCGAGCTTTCGCAGAATCCTATTGTAGATGAAGTGAAATATCCGAATGCGGTGGTAAACAAAATGCAGAGCAACTTCAGGGTGGTAAGTCTATCCCTGGCGGGCATTGCTATTTTAATTGCTTTATTGGTCATCATTCTTATTGATAATACCATCCGGCTTGCCATGTTCAGTAACCGTTTTCTTATTAAAACGATGCAGATGGTAGGTGCCACCCGGTGGTTTATCGCCAAACCCTTGAATACAAGGGCTATTATCAATGGAGCTATCAGTGCCCTGATCGCGATAGTAGCTGTATATGCCATCATCATGCTCGCTGAAAGATTATTACCGGACCTGCAGGCGCTTCATGACAACAAAATGCTTTTCCTGTTATTTTCCATCTTGATACTATTGGGTATCAGTATTTCCTTATTCAGCACCCACCGGAGTGTAATAAAATACCTGAGACTGAAACTGGATGAGTTGTACTAGATGCTGGATGCCAGAGACTGGATGCTAGATGATGAGAGGCAGGAGAAATTTCATATCTTAGCGTCCTTCAAATAAAAGTATATGAGCGAAAAGAAATCAACATCCATGTTCACAAAAGAGAATTATATATGGATGGTAGCAGGCGCCGCTGTTATGGCATTGGGCTGGTTTTTAATGGCCGGTGGTAAAAGCGATAACCCGGCTATATTTGATGATAAAGAAGTATATAGCACTACCCGCATAACCATAGCGCCCATCCTGATATTGCTGGGACTGGGAATTGAAATATTTGCTATTTTCAGAAAACCAAAAGCATAATATTTTCTTAACCAAATAGCAATACACCAGTAGCTTTTACCGGTCATTTTATTCTAGGTTTGTATTAGATAAAGAAATAAATGAACATTGTTCAAGCAATTATTATTGCCATTGTAGAAGGGTTAACAGAATTTCTGCCTGTTTCTTCCACAGCGCATATGAAATTCGTCAATCCTTTATTGGGCGTTACGCCTTCCCCTTTCAGTGATATGTTTGAAATTGTGATACAACTGGCAGCCATACTCGCCGTTGTAGTATTATACTGGAAAAAGTTTTTTGCTCCGATGACCAGCGGCGCAAAAGGACTTTCATTTTATATCAAGCTTGTCGTTGCAGTTATACCGGCGCTTATCTTTGGTGTTTTACTCAAAAAACATATTGATGCGGCCTTAGGCAATCTTGTTTTTATCGCCTGGGTAATGATAGGTGGTGGGATTATACTGCTATTTGTGGATCGTATATTTAAAAGGCAGACGATAGATTCAGAAGAAAAAGTGACTCTCAAAACTTCCTTCATTATTGGCTGCTTCCAG
This sequence comes from Chitinophagaceae bacterium, assembly GCA_025963615.1. GTDB lineage: Bacteria > Bacteroidota > Bacteroidia > Chitinophagales > Chitinophagaceae > JAFDYH01. The sequence continues at coordinate 5,050 of JAOQAL010000287.1, forward strand.
GTTTTGTCCATTATTTTCCCAGGACTTAGCCGGAGTGCCGCTACGATTATTGGCGGTATGACGCAAAAGCTTACCCGTAGCGCTGCAGCGGAGTTTTCATTTTTCCTGGCGGTCCCTACTATG
>JAOQAL010000304.1 GCA_025963615.1 Chitinophagaceae bacterium
AAAATAATTTTCACCTATTATGTTTGCTATTATGCCATAGATAAAATAGTCAATAAAAAACGATGGCCGCCGTTGGCTATTTTAGAAATCCTGCTGGTTCTCCTGCTTTGCATCATTATCGACCGGATTATTACCAATGAGCTGATCGTTCCCGTAGCCTATCACTATACGCTTGCGCCGGCGCCCATTTTCGAACCCCGCCGCGTAATGATCGTAATCCTTTTTGCCGTATTCGCTTCAGGATTGATGATCGCCATAAGGTCGGTAAGCAACCAACTGGACGCGAAGGAACGGGAGAAATATTTGATAAAAGAAAAACTGGAGGCGGAACTTAAATTCCTGAGAAATCAGATCAATCCTCATTTCCTGCTTAACACGCTGTATAATATCTATGCCCTGGCAAGAAAAGGGTCGGAGGAAACCGCCGAAGTAGTGATGCGTTTATCCGAGTTGCTTCAATTCATGTTGTATGAGTCGGCAGGAAATTTAATTCCGCTCCATGACGAAATAAAAGTATTGGAAGACTACCTTGAACTGGAAATGATACGGTATAATAACCGGCTGAGTGTAAGTTTCAATAAAGAGGTTGATTCAGCCCCTTATCAAATTACACCCTTGTTACTCTTGCCTTATCTTGAAAATGCCTTTAAGCATGGTGTGAGTGAAACAAGATTTGAATCATTTATCAACCTTGATATTAAAGTAAAGGACGGCCTGTTAAATCTTGAAATAGAGAATACCCATGATCCCTCGCCCATGGGTGGTGAGAAAAAAACCATCGGGTTATCGAATGCAAGACGACAGTTAGAGCTTACTTACCGCGACCATAAGCTGGAGATTAATGATGATGGTAGTATCTTCAGATTAAATCTCTTTATTAACCTGAAAAGTTATGCGGAAATATAGTTGCATCATTGTGGAGGATGAACCCTTGCCGGCGGAAGTGTTGTCCGATTACGTGCGGCAGGTGCCCTTTCTTGAATTAAAGGCGGTTTGTAGTGATGCCCTGTTCGCTATTGAATTTCTGCAAAACGAAAAATGTGACCTGATCTTTCTCGATATTCATTTACCCAAGCTCAAGGGGTTGGAATTCCTGGAATCGTTGAAAAACCCGCCGCATGTAATTATTACTTCCGCCTATAAAGATTACGCCTTACAGGGCTTTGAACTAAATGTTATTGACTACCTGCTCAAGCCCATACGCTTTAACCGGTTTTTAAAGGCGGTCAATAAATTAAACCAGGTACAGGTCCCGGTATTTGTAAAAGATAAGGCCTCCGCTACGACTGAAAGAGCGTATATTTTTTTTAATGTCGGAAAGAAAAAAGTGAAAATATACCTCGATGAAATTCTTTATATCGAAAGTATCAGGGACTATGTCAAAATCACCACGAATGGAAAAATCATCCTGACGAAATTCCAGCTCAGTGAAATTGAAGACAAGCTATCGAAAACTAATTTCCTCCGGATCCATCGTTCGTTTATTGTTGCCCGTGATAAAATTTCAGCCTTCTCCGCTAATGATGTGGAGATTAATAATAAATCGATACCGATTGGAAGAAGTTATAAAGAGCTGGTATTGTCGGTGCTTGAGATTGAAAATCAGGGGTAGATGCTGGGAGCTGGATACTAGATGCTGGATGCGGGATACTGGATGGGTCGTTTATAAGAGTGTTTCTCCTGCAGAATTGGTTAGTCAGTTAATAAGCGAAGCCGGATGCTAGATGCCAGATGCTGGATGGGTCGTTTATAAGAGCGTTTCTCCAACAGAATTGGTTAGTCAGTGCCATTAGCATCCGTTCATTTCACCTCTCCCAGATACTTATCATACCAAAGAAGCGTCTCTCTCACAAAATCAGTGCGCGGCACCTGGTGACCCGATTTAAAAATCAATATTTTTTTATCCGCCATGGGCGTACCTAAAAAATTAAACATCGGCCTTTGCGATGTTTTTTCCGGAAAGAACATATCATGTTCTCCATTCAGCATGAGCACCGGTTGTGTTATTCTCGGCAGAAAATTGATCTGATCTGCTTCCGGCAATGCCTTGTTCATTTCCATACCGCCAACATTCAGTACAATCGCCTTTAATCTTTTTTCCACCGCCGGAATGATACCACCCGTAAACCCACCCCAACTCCAGCCGAGCCAGGCGATTTTATCAGCTTGTATATCTTTTCTCGTTTCCAGGTAGTCGATCGTCCGCCCGATATCTTTAATCCACATCACCACATGATCTTTATAGAATACCGACTCATCCTGCAAATCCGATTTCAACTCGTCGTGCCGCTCATTCGTTCCTTTGATGACCGGGCAGATCACAGCCCGACCACTTTTTACAATGAATTCAATGCCTCTCATCGCAATTCCTACATCAAAGTGTTTTGAATAAATATCTTGGGACCCCCCAAAAAACAATACAGTTTGTAATGGCTCCTTAAAATTTTTTGGTAAAAACAAGTAGGCAATCATTCTTTCGTGATTATAGGCGGCGTCGAAAGAGATTTTTTCGCCTGTCCAGGATTCGCTTGTAAAGGTCGAATCCACATGCGCATTCAACGCTGTTTTATCATAAGCGTACTGACGAAGAAAAATGGAGAAGGTTTTATCATCAACCGGATTCTCTTTAGCATAATCTCTGAATTCAATTTTCAACGGAATCTTCAGGTGCGCCAACGTGCTGTCGCCGGCAATTTCTTTCATACACCGGAAACCATTGGTGGGACTTCTGTCCAATGCTCTTTGAGTATAGCTGTCATTAAATGCATACGTCGGGTCATTCCATCCACCGCCTAAAATATATCGTTGGTCCGGGTTATCACCTTCATTCGAACACCATTCACGGGCATTGCCTGCCACATCATAAATACCGAATGTACTATA
>JAOQAL010000315.1 GCA_025963615.1 Chitinophagaceae bacterium
ACTCTTTAATCCAGTCCCCAATCTTTTCCCTTCTTCACCGCAGGCAATCCTTCTGTAATCCATTTTGCTGGTTTCTCCCCTTTTAATATCCAATCGAAGAATTGTTGCATGCGCATTTGGTAATCCAGTTTATTCTTACGTTCTACCAGGCCATGTCCTTCCCCGTTATAATTAAACATCCATACTTTTTTATTCAGCCTTCTCATTGCAGTAAATAATTCAATGCCCTGGTACCAGGGAACTGCCCCATCTTTATCATTATGCATAATGACCAACGGTGTTGTCACGTTTTTTAAATGAAACAGGGGTGAATTTTCAATATACAATTGTGGCTTATCCCATAAAGTTGCCCCGATCCGGCTTTGCGTTTTTTCATACTGAAATTGGCGGTTCATGCCACTCTCCCACCGGATGCCTCCATAAGCACTGGTCATATTCGCCACCGGCGCACCAGCCCAGGCCGCTTTGAATAATTTTGTCATGGTTATCAGTTGTGCCACCTGGTAACCTCCCCAGCTGTGTCCCTGGATCGCGATGCTGGTGCTATCAACAAAACCTTTTTTCACCAGGGCCCGCGCGCCGCTTACTACATAATCGTAGGCGCTTTTACCCGGATGCCCAATTTTATATTCAATGTCAGGGATAAATATAATATACCCCCGGCTTGTATAAAAAGGAATATTAATGGCACTACGTATTGGCGCGGGTGGATAATATTTATACAGGCTGTCGCTCATTGTTTCATAGAAATAACAGATCATGGGATACTTTTTCTCCGGATTAAAGTCCTCCGGTTTGTAAACAAGACCCGTTGCCTGTTTGCCGTTATAGGCTTTCCATTTAACTAATTCCGCGGTTCCCCAACGGTAGATTTGTTGCTGAGGATTTAATTCTGATAATGGTTTTTCAAAACCCATTCTTGCATTTGGCGATTCATTGATAATATACAGATCAGGTGACTTAATAAAACTTTCCTTTGTATAAATGAAGTTATCCCAATTCGCAGCCTTGAGGATATTTCCGAAATTTACACTGCCCTCCGCGTAAATCTGCACCGCTGGATGAACATAGCGTTTTGTAAATTGGATAGCCCCTTTTTTGGTCGTTTCATTAAATAACCTGAACAATAAACCATCCGTTTTGCTGATAAATTTTTCGTCAGCATTGGTTTTTACATACCTAATATTAATTTTCTTTTCCCTGAAATGCTGATCCGCTTCGAATATAGAAGCTGTCTTGATCCCGGCAGGATCAATTTCCCATATATCATACCGGTCATAAACAAATAAGGTGCTGTCGTCTTCCTGCCAGCCCATCACTCCATAAGGCTGCGGCTCATCGGGAACATCATTTTCTTCATTATATAATGGAACCTTTATTTTTTGCGTTATGTTGCGGGTGATGGCTCCATCCCATACAAAATAATTCTTTGCAACCCGGTCATACCATAAAATATACCTGCCGGTTGAAGATGGATACACGCTGCCATACAAATTCTCCTTTATTAATTTCTTTCCCCCGGTTTTTATATCAATGGCATAAATATCTTTCTTGGTGTAGCCAGTCCATTGTGATTCGATACGTTTGCCATAGTCCGTAACACCGATAAATATATCTCCATCTCCTTCATCGGTTTGAATAATTTCAGGCAACTCCCTACTGCCCAATTGCCGGATGATATTATTGCCAAAATCGTATACCGCCAGAAAACTTTTCTTTAGATCTTCCGGCAAGTTTTTTAATTGGGCCGGTTGCAGATAATCATCCCGGTAATGCCATAGGTCTAGTTTTACCAGGTCAATATCCACCAGGCTGGTATCCTTTGGTGGCTGGATGGGTGAAGTGCCAAAGAAAATTCTTTCTCCACTTTTACTGAAATTTATAACTGCATTTTCGCTGATTGTCATTCCGAGCCTCATACCTACCGAATTCTTATCGACCAATGCGATGGCGCTATCCATGCCTTGTGTAAAGTAGCATAAACTATAAAATTTCTGAAGTGGTTTTGTGCTCATGGCGGCTACCGGCATCGCATTTCTTTCCACCGTATAGGCCAGTTTGGAACCATCTTCTGTCATGGCAAAATTCCCGAAATCAGTTCCACCCTGACTTAATGTATCCGTGCGTCCGCTATTTAAATCACGTAACAGCACCCTGGACGAACTCAACGGATCTTTCGGATCGCGGCTTGTTTCTATCAGCAGTTTGGAACCATTTTTACTGAAATAATATTCCAGCACATTCTTATAAATCTTTTCTTCTCCATTCCGGAGGTTTCGCAATTTCAAATCCGTTCCCGGCTCAGATGATAAAGGTGAAGGCGGGTCCTCGTCTGCGTAATCAACAGAAGCCTCCTGCTCCTCATCCCGGTTTTTATTCTTCGGTTCTTTTTGGGATTCAATTATTACCTGTTTTAATGAATCAATTATTTTAGTAAGACTATCCAAATCCTGTCTGTAATTTGCATCAGGCTTCTCTTTTTTATTAACTGGTTTTTCCAACTGGTATGCCACCCATCCAAAAGCTTTGGCGGGCGTTTTATAATTTTTTACGCGTGCTGTTTTTACAATTTCTTCCTTCCCCAGTTCTATCAGGCCGAGTGAATCTTTAGGGAACTCATCTGGTTTTGCCTTTTTAATCTTTGCGGCCCGGATATCCTTATAAAAGGGTTTTATACTGAAAATCACAAAGCGGCTGTCTTCAGTAATAAGAGCATTATAGCCACGTGCCATTGTTTTTTTATTGCGGGTATCCGCCGTAGATTGAATCACCAGCTCGTTATCTCCTTCCTGCACCTCCACGGTATACACCACCCATTTGCCATCATTACTGATCATCTTTTCACCGATGCGTTGCCAGCCATTGTATACCGAATGATCCAGGGGTTTTTTCTGGCTGTAACCGTATACAAAAAGAAATAGCAGACCAACAGAAAGTAAATAATTCTTCATTGCATGATGTTATATCCTAAAGATAGCTGTGAATTATCGAATATTTCCCATCAGGCCACTTCCAATTTTCTTAGCTTTTTCCGGAGTAAAAGAATATGGACAATTAATGCCAGCAGGATGAGGGCAAGGCCAACATAGAACCAATGGCTGAGAAATTTGTTTTCATGATAAACCACAAAAGCCAGTATAATTCCGTAGACCGGTTCCAGGTTGTAAGTAAGATTAACGGTGAAAGCCGATAACTTTTTTAAGGCGCTGCCCGAAAGCCGGAAGGCCCATACCGAACAGATCCAGGATAAAACCAGCAACCATAACAAATTCTGCCAATCGGGAAAAAAACGAAGCGAAGGAAAATAATGCAGGTAAAAAGGCAGCAGCGCTGATAAAACCAAAAAGCCTCCGGTTAATTCATAGGTC
>JAOQAL010000321.1 GCA_025963615.1 Chitinophagaceae bacterium
TACTGATTACCTCTGTTACCGGTAACGCAATAATATTTTCTTTTGTTTTAAAAACACCAATGGTGAATTCCCTTCCTTTAATGAATTCCTCTATCAAAACCTGGTCATCTTCCTTAAATGCTTTTTCAATGGCGGCTCCCAACTCGTCTGAGGGATGATTCACTTTCGACATACCAATACTTGAACCCCCGTTGTTTGGCTTTACAAATACAGGGAAATTCAGATTTTGTGTCACTTCATCGGGACTGCCAAACTTATCTCTTATCAGCAAAACAGATTTAGCAACATGAATACCCGAAAATGAAGCGACCGCTACCGTATATCTTTTATTAAATGTAATAGCTGACGTGGCTGCATCGCAGGAAGTGTAAGGAATTTTTAACGTGTCAAAATATCCCTGCAGCTTTCCATCTTCGCCAGGCGTGCCATGCATTCCGATAAAAACAGCATCAAATTGCACCCTGTTGTTATTAACAGAAAGCGTGAAATCGTTTTTATCAATTTCAATCTTACTACCATCCTTATTTTCATAAAACCAGCCCTGCGGATTAATATCAATCTTATAAACATTGAATTTGCTCCTGTCAAGGTTATTATCAATAGTAACGGCGCTTTTATAGGAAATCACGGCTTCCCCGGAAAAGCCACCCGTTACAAGTGCTATCGTTTTCTTCATCGGCTAGTGAATTTGATGCGCAAATATTGAGGAAAAAAAGCTATAGTGGAAATTTATACTGCTAAAATTCATATATTTTTTAATCCCCACAGGATATTATCCTTTACCAGACAATATATATTTGAAAAAACCCACAATAGGGAATTAAGCGCCAAAATGAAAATGGTTCAGTTTGCAGACAGCACGGAATTTAACCATGCTAAAATTCAGTTATCGGAAGGTGACCTGCTGATTGATATGAATAAAATTTTCAAGAATTCATTCAAAAAATGAATAGAATCCAACCTCTTGATGGACTCTAAATTTAAAATAATTACAGGAATTGGCCCGATTTGAAAGGAATCAGAGAAATTGCACCGTCCATGCCGCTAATCAGAAAGGTGAAGGATGTTGTCCCTTCACCTTTTTACAACGGGAAATATCACCCGCTTCTACGATAAGCAGCGAAACGCTGCCTGTTTACGATATTATAAAGTTAATGCCATTTGACAGATATAAACAACCAAAACGTGAAGAATTTATTCACACCGGTTGCCGTCTTACATATGCAACTTCCCTTTTTTAACCATTAGTTCATCTACCGTCTCTTGGTACATTTCATCCGGCACACAGCAATCAACAGGGCAAACTGCGGCACATTGAGGCTCTTCATGAAAACCCTGGCATTCTGTACATTTATTCGGTGTGATATAATAGATATCAACACTTAATGGTGCATTTTTTGCCTCAGCATCAACAGTTGTACCATCCAAAAGGGTAAAAGAACCCTTTACCGAAGTACCATCCGATACAGCCCATTCCACTCCACCTTCGTAAATAGCATTATTGGGACATTCTGGCTCGCAGGCCCCACAATTAATACATTCTTCTGTTATCTTAATTGCCATAAAAATTTTAATTAATGGTTCAGAGTTACTTTTGTTGCAAATTTATACATACGCGAATGAATTTACAACATCGTATTGATTTATTAATTCAATCAGGCAGGTATATTTTATCTGAAGATTCCGGCTGGTTGGCAGCAAAACAAGAGGCAAGCCAGAAAAATGGATGGTTTATACCCGGGTTTATTGATCTTGCGACAAAAAATATTGCCCGTTCATTTTTATCAAAACCAGCGCTGGAAGCCTGGGTAACCAAATATAATCTTCCGTCGGTCAATCCAGCTCCAAAAACAATCGGGGTAGTTATGGCCGGTAATATCCCGCTGGTCGGCTTTCATGATTTTCTATCTGTATTTATTTCAGGAAATAAGATTGCCATTAAACCTTCTTCAAAAGATGAAACATTATTAAAGCATATTGTGGCAAAACTTGCTGAATGGGATCCGGAAGTAAATGAGCTGGTAAATTTTGGCGGCATGCTGAAAGGCTGTGATGCCTATATTACTACCGGTAGCAATAATTCCTCCCGCTATTTTGAATATTATTTCGGGAAATACCCGCATATTATCCGCCGCAACCGCAGTTCCGTTGCTATTCTGCAGGGTGATGAACCGACTGAAGACCTGGAAAAACTTGCTGATGATGTTTATATGTATTTTGGCCTAGGCTGCCGGAATGTTACCAAGATATATGTGCCGCAAGGCTATGATTTTATTCCTTTACTAACTGCATTTAAAAAATACAATTACCTGGCAGATCACCATAAATACAAAAACAATTATGATTACAATCTTGCGATCCTGCTTCTCAATAAAAAGTTTTACATGAGCAATGAATCCATCCTGCTTGCAGAAAACGCATCTATATTTTCACCGATCAGCCAATTAAATTATGAGTATTATTCGAGCCCGGAAGAACTTGAAACTTTATTGACCGGCCACCAGGACCTGCAATGCCTGGTGGGGAAAAAATATCTTCTATTCGGAAATGCCCAGTTCCCCTGCATAGATGACTTCGCGGATGGGGTGAACACCCTGGAGTTTCTTACGGGACTGTGACAATCGGCTCTTTTTATTATGAGTAATTCTCATTAATTTTAACAGGTCCCTGATCTACGAAACTCTTAGTAAATATTTGTTAAACTAAACCGGTGATGCCGATTCACTTTGTATCTGTTGTTACTTTGTAATGTAAAGGCACAGTATTTGACAATACTATTTGAAACACAAAATTTAATAATGCCATGAAGTGGAAACAATTCTTTCTAATCGTTGCTGTAAGCACAGTTTCAGCCCTTGGAAGTGTGTGGTGCTACAGCAAATTTGTAAACCCCCAATCCTTATCCGTTGTATCTGCCGACTCTAAATTACCTGTCAATTATGCAGGGTTTATTGACAAAAATAATGTAGCTGCTCCAGGCGAACCGGTCGATTTTACACAGGCCGCTGACGCCGCTGTTCCTGCGGTTGTCCATATCAAAACCAAGATACCCGCCAAAAAAGCAAGCAATCAACTACCCCGTAACAGAAATGGTGGAATGGACGATTTTTTCGATCAGTTCTTCAATTTTGGTCCTAGTGTTATCCCTGAGCAAAGAGGCTCAGGCAGTGGAGTTATTATCAGTGAAGATGGATATATCGTTACCAATAACCACGTTGTTGCTGATGGCGAAAATGGAACAGGTATTGCCGATGAAATTTCGGTGACATTAAGCAACAAAAAAACCTATAAGGCCCGTGTTATCGGCCGCGACGCCAGCACCGACCTCGCTGTTCTAAAAATTGACGGCAACGGCTTTCCCTATCTCGTGTATGGAAACTCCGATAAAGCAAAACTCGGTCAATGGGTATTGGCTGTCGGCTATCCCCTCACCCTTGAAACAACAGTTACCGCCGGTATCATCAGCGCAAAAGGCCGTGCAATTGGCATCAATCAACGCCAGAGCCAAACACCGGTTGAGTCATTCATCCAAACCGATGCAGCCGTCAACCAGGGCAATAGCGGCGGCGCATTGATCAATACAAATGGTGAACTGATAGGCATTAACTCCGCCATTCTTGCCCCTAGCGGTACGTATGCGGGTTATTCATTCGCCATACCGATCAACCTGGTAAAAAAGATTGTAAACGACCTGGTAAAATTCGGCGACGTTAAAAGACCTTACCTGGGTATCCAGGCCGCTCAAGATAAATTCGACGCCGGTGATGGCGCACATATCGGATCCCTCGCAAAGGATGGCGCGGCTGCCGAAGCTGGTTTGAAACCAGGCGATATCATCACAAAAATAAACGACGTACCCATAAATTCATGGACGGAACTACAGGGCACTGTTACTTCCAACAACGTAGGCGAAAAGATGAAGATCGCTTACAAACGCGATGGCAAAGACCTGGTTACAACCGCCACGTTAAAAACAATGCCTGCCGCTTTCGAAGAAGTAGCAAAAGTAAATGTGAGTGATAAATTAGGTGCGACAATTCAAACGCTGGATGAAAAAACAGCCAAAAAGAACAATATCGAAGGTGGTGTAATAGTAACCAATATTAAAGCCGGCGGTCCTTTTAACAAAGCCCGCATTCAGGAAGGTTTTATTATTACCAGCGTGGACGGAGTGGATATAAACAATGTGGAAGAGTTTAAAAAAGCTCTTTCGAATTCAACCGGTACGGTACAGTTAGAAGGAATTTTCGACGGATGGGATGGGGTTTATAAATATCCATTGAACCTGGAAGAAAACAAGTAAAAGCAAACGCCAAGATTATAAAAAAACACCCCGGGACTTTCTTCGGGGTGTTTTTGTTTTAAAGCCAGCCGGTCAAAACATATCATGCTTTTTGGGTTTGAAAACTGGTCCTGTAAAAGCAGGAACGGTTTTATCCGCTGCTGTTTTAACAGAGCCAGCCTTACTCTTTGAGCTTTCAACCCGCACTGATTTAATTGAAATGACCGGGGCAAGAATAGCATCCCGGGATGGCTCTTCGAAAAGTGGCCGTAATACAGCATTTTTCATTTCCAATAAAGTTTAGGATAAAAAATAACCGAAAATTCTATGCCAATCTTCCAGACATAGGTGTAAACAGCATCCTTTCGGAAATTGGTAAAGGAATGATAACATAACCCTCCAGTTTGCATGTATGCATGCCCGAAAAAAATGGGTTCGGGCCGGTCTCCGGCGGCCATAACCTTTGGTGACGGCACGCGGGCACGGTCGCATAGGCATCAAGGTGATCTTTAGATTTTGATTTGAAATCTGTTCTATATGGTCAAGGCAGGCCGGATAGCGGCTTGATTTAAATAGATCTTTTCTTTTTGCTGCTCAAACAAGTTTCTTAATTATAAGCAATTCCTTTCCCTCACCATTTTTTGTGGAAAAAAGAAACCCCAGTCTTTAATAGTAGTAATTACAAACCCACGAAAGTAATTTAGGAAAAGATGCGATGCCTGATCGGACAACCTGCCTGAGTTACTTAAGATCAAAAAGAAAGGGAAGAACAGTTGAAAGTCCTTTTTAAAGGCAAAAATTTCTTTATCTTACTTTTTGTGGAAAAAAGCAGGAAACAGCGATCTGCCGGCTATATTCTATCCTGATATTTACCTTGAAGGAAATTAAAAAAATTTAGTGTAAATCATAATCATCCATCTCCTTAAATTTACTTTTAAAACAACCCACTATATTATATGACAGTTTTTGCAAGAAAAATCCTGGTTAGCATCTTCTCCTGCTTTCTTTTTATACTTACAATAGCCCAACCGACCGGCAAAGTAGTAGAAAAACAAACGATTAAAAGCTCCGTTCTTGGTAAAAATGTAAACTACACAGTTTACCTGCCTGCCGATTATGATGTATCTCAACGGACATACCCCGTTGTTTATTTATTACATGGTTTTACTGATGATAATACCGGATGGGTTCAGTTTGGTGAAGTGAACCGCTATGCCGATAAAGCGATTGCCGATGGCACTATTCCCCCAATGATTATTATAATGCCAAATGGGGATTCCAGCTTTTATATCAATTCGTACGACGGCAAAGAGAATTATGAAGACTTTTTTGTGAATGAGTTTATGCCTGCTGTTGAAAAAGCATACCGGATCAAGGCAGAAAAAAAATACCGGGGTATTGCCGGCTTATCCATGGGTGGCTATGGCACTTTGATCTATTCATTAAAGCATCCTGACCTGTTTGCGGCTGCCGCACCCTTCAGTGCCGCTGTATGGGATGATGATGCGGTTACCGCAATGCCCGAGCAGAACTATAATGCGGTAATCGGAAAATTGTTTGGCCGTGACCTGAAGGGTAAAGCCCGTCTTACCAAAACATGGTATGACAATTCTATTTTAAAAATCGTAGCTGATAAGAAAACCGATGAATTAAAAAAAGTGCGCTACTGGATTGATTGCGGTGATGATGATTTTCTGACGAAGGGCAATTGTCTTTTGCACATTGCGTTAACGGAGAAAAATGTACCCCATGAATACCGTGTCCGCGATGGAGCACATAACTGGACTTACTGGCGTACAGGAATAACTGATGCACTACAATTTATTGGAGATAGTTTTCGACAGAAATAAGATAGTAAACCTATA
>JAOQAL010000340.1 GCA_025963615.1 Chitinophagaceae bacterium
ACCGTTGGACAATAATATACCATCCGGTTTCCAGTTCAGAATATCCCTGGCTGACGTATGTGCGTTAAAAATGCCGCAATGTGCATCCCTGTCCGTCAGGCATTTTACGATATTTTGTTTAACGCCAAAATCCAATACTGCCAGCCTGTGGCTCGACTGATCTGAACCTTTGGTGTAAAAATCTTTTGTCGTAACCTGGGTGGAAAGTTCTAATCCCGCCATATCCGGTACTTCATCCAGCATCTTTTTCAACTGTTCAATATCGGTAACCTCACTGCTGACGATGGCATTCATAGCGCCTTTATCCCTGACATGCCTGACCACCTTGCGGGTATCAATATGCTGGATACCCACTACCTTGTTATTGATAAAATAATCATCAATGCTGCTGACAGCCATTTTTCGCGAATGATGGTGGGCGAATGTGCTGCAGACCAGGCCAGCGATCTTGATATCGCCCGACTCGACCTCATCTGCGCTGATACCATAATTACCGATGTGGACATTGGTCTGCACCAATATCTGCCCGAAATAAGATGGATCTGTGAAAACTTCCTGGTAACCGGTCATTCCTGTATTGAAACAAATTTCCCCGGTGGTGGTGCCGATCTTACCTAATGCCTTGCCGATAAAATAGGTGCCGTCTTTTAATAGCAGAACTGCTTGCGTTGAACTCATTAAAGTGCAAAATTAAGCTTATTCACCCAATTACAAAACACAAATTAATAACAAGTGTCTCCAGCCCAGTATTTACGGCACAAAAAGACCTGCTTTTACCGCGTAAAGCGCTATTCCCACAACATTATCCGTGTTCAGTTTTTTCATAATATGGTAACGGTGGGTATTGACTGTGGTCTGTGACAGGGATAATTTTTCGGCGATTTCGAGCGTATTCATTTGCTTGCAAATCATGATAATGATTTCAACTTCCCGCGCGGTCAGGTCAATTTTATTTGGTACTGTGCGATTAAACTGGTGTTTGTTGCTCAGGTATTGGTTCCAGACTTCCTTTACTTCCTTTGACAGGTAGTGGTCGCCGTCCTTTACCAGGGTAATAGCATCTGTCAGTTCCGCCCCATCCGTACTTTTCAGCACGTAACCCACAACGCCGAGGTCCAGCATCTCAATGATCTGGCGTTTGGAATCCGACATGGTCAGCACAATGATCTTGCTGTCGGGAAAGCGGTTCCTGATAATAGCAGCCGCTTCGAGGCCATCCATAACAGGCATTTGAACATCCAGCAACACAATATCATATGGGAACGCCTCAAGCGCCTGTATGGCCTGCTGCCCGTTTTCAGCTTCCTCACATTTATCAACAAGGGGGATCTTGTTCAGCAGCCGTTTAATGCCCTGCCTGTAAAGCGGGTGATCATCAACCACCAGCACACTGATACTTTTTTTAGCCTTTCCCTTTTCCATAACTTTCATTCATTAAGCATTTAAACCCACCATTATTGTACATTGATATCCTTTATCCATAGAAATCTCTATGGTTCCCTGCATCAGGTCCACTCTTGTATGAATATTTTTGAGGCCAATGCCCATTGTTTCCTTATTCCCCTGGTTGCCTATCCCATTATCCGAATACGTAAACAGCAACTGGTTCTTTACCTTATCGAGGTGAAGTCCTATCTGCACTTCTGTAGCCTGGCTGTGCTTTTGGGTATTGTACAGCAACTCCTGCGCGATCCGGAACAGGTGCGATTTAACGGCATCATTCATTTCCTTCCCTGTGGCATCAGAGTCGTAATGGATCCTGATTTCGCTCTGCGACTGGCGGTCTACCATTTCCCTGATAGCATCTGTCAGTCCGTACCTGATCAGTGACAAAGACATCAGGTCGTGTGAAATATTCCTCAGCCGCTTAATAGCAGCCTTTAGCTCGTTTTTCGATTTTTCAACGGTTTCGAGAACTTCAGGATGTGACGACTTGATCCCGTCTAAAGAGAAAATTACATTTGAAAGCTCAGGTCCCATTTCATCGTGCAGGTCCCGCGCTATACGCTGACGTTCATTATCCTGACCGATGATCAGGTTACTGAGGGCTTCACGCTGCCGGCGTTCAAGGTTCTTGCGATACTTATTGACCAGGATAAAGAAAAACACTCCCAGCAAAAAAAGGCAGGTTGTAAATAAGACAACCAGAATAATGATCAGATTTTCTTTTTGTGACATAAAAAGCTTACTCCATATATTATATTTTCCAAAACATTGGCAAATGTATTGATTGCGGTATTGGTTTGATTATAAAGTTTAATTTTATATCCATTTTCAATCAAACTTGGATAAATGTAAATAAACATGATGATCAAATAATAAAACAATCTGGCGAACGCAATCCAAAAAACAAAATTTTTTCTGATGTCAATGTCAAAATTATCGAAGGCAACAATAATCATAAAACTGCTTTGCACAATAAAGAACAAAAAGGCAGAAACAAAGAAAACGCTACTGCTGGAAAAATTAAAATTAATCTTTGCCAAATAGAATTCACTCAAAATCATTAGAATAATCACCAATGAAATGAGAATGATCTTCCATTTAGGAAAAATAAT
>JAOQAL010000341.1 GCA_025963615.1 Chitinophagaceae bacterium
GTTGCTGATACTGGATGAACCCTGCCAGGGACTGGATGAGGAACAGGCTGATTATTTCAAGAATCTTGTTAATCAAATATGCGGGAATTTTAATACTACACTCTTATACGTTAGTCACTATGAAAAAGATATTCCGGCCTGTGTTACTCAATTATTGCGGTTAGAGAATGGCAAAAAGATCAATTGATAGATATCACATCGTACGTACTCTGAATTTCTTAAAAAGAGCTGCCTTTTTTTAGAAATAAGGAATCCTTTTTCTAAAAACAAGTTAACTTCAATAACATTAATACAATTGCTATGTCATCCTTAAAACAAATTAACCGCCAGAAATTCTTACAACAATGTTCTGTTATCGGCGCAGGTGCCATACTCTCCCCTATGATGATTAACGCTAATCCGGTTCCAGCCCCAAAAAAAATTAAGGTGGCGATTATAGGTTGCGGAAGTGTATCCGGGGTTTATCTCCCGCACTTATCCAAATCGCCGTATGTGGAATTAGTGAGTGTCTGTGATATAAAACCGGAAAGGGCGGCTAAACGTGCAAAAGAATTCAATGTCCCTAACCAATATCCCCATATTGATAAACTGTTGGCCGGAGCGCCCTTTGAGCTGATGCTTAACCTCACAAACATGCAGGAACATGGCCGTTTAAACCGGATCGCGATCCTGGCTGGCAAACATGTGTGGAGCGAAAAGCCAATGGCTAATACGTATAAAGAAGGCAAAGAATTATATGACCTGGCAAAGACAAAAGGTACCCGCATTTGGGGCGCGCCAGCTGTTGTAAATAGCCCACAATTCGCTTTTATGTCTCAAGCTATACAGGAAGGAAAACTGGGCAACGTGTCAGCGGCACATGCACATTACGGTCATTTGGGTCCTACCTGGTCGGCATTTTTTTATGAAAAAGGTGGTGGCAGCATGCCGGATTTAGGAGTCTACAATATCGCATCATTGACGGGGTTACTGGGTCCGGCCAAATCAGTGATTGCCATGACGAGTATTGTTACAAAGGAACGTACTGTGGATGATAAAGGAACTATAAAAGTAGAGGCAGAAGATAATGCGATGATAACCATGGAACATAGTAACGGCACGTTGTCGCATGTGCAATGCGGGTTCAATTATTTTGACCCGTATGGACACGAAGGTAAAGGCCAGGACAGGCCGACGATATCAATTTGGGGTACCAAAGGAAATATGGCATTGGTTGGCTATGACTGGGCTCCGTTCGGAGTGGATCTCGCTGTTTCTTATACGGAAAAGCCGGTGCGATATGTAGAAGATCCGGGCACGTATGTGTGGCAGCAAGGAGCGTCGGTAATTGCCGAATGCCTGGCAACGGGTACGGAACCCCGGATCAATGCGGAACACGCTTTACATGTGCTGGAAATTATTGAAGCGGCCCGCGCATCGCAGGAAACAGGAAAAAGAATCCAACTTCAATCCAAATTTCCCTGGCCGATGGTGAAATAAGAATGCTGGAAATTTAAAAGCTGTTTTTTATTGCCTTGTTTAATTGCGCCGGTGTCCATGAACCGGGTACTATTATTCTCTGAATTGTAAAAAGCGGATCCTGTTCGTCCCGTTTGGCATACAATTGAAAAGCGGCTTTGAATCCCCTTTTCTTTAGCTCAGGAATAGCTTCTTTATTCCATAAACCGAAGGGATAGGCGAAATAATTTACGGGTTTACCCGTAATCGCTTCCAGTTGTTTTGTCGGTTTATCTATTTGTGTTACCCAATCATTGCCTGCGTATTTTTTTACATTATGATGATCCCAGGTATGGGAGCCGATTACATGGCCCTCATCAGACAATGTCTTCACTTGTTCTTTACTCATATAATGAGGACGGCCTAATGAAACGGTCATGATAAAAAAAACACCTTTAAATCCATATTTCTTTAATTCAGGTTCACCAATAGTAAACTGGTCAAGATCGGTATCATCAAATGTCAGCATGACAGGTTTTGCCGGTAAGGGCGATCCGTTCGTAAGATAATTATATAACTGATCAGGAAGGATGGTATGATAGCCGCTATCAGCGAGCATTTTAATTTGCTGACTGAAAGCATTGACAGGCACGATATAGGCCATGGCCATTTTCGAGTCGGTTGGTCTCCAGTCCCTGATCTGGTGATAACAAAGGATAGGAATCTGCTTTGTTTTAAGAATGGCAGCAGCATCATTTTTAATCCCCGGTTGTGCAGAATCAACCTGTTCCAATGTTGAATCCGGTTTTGCTGTTTGGTTGTCCGGGATACCCTTCACCGTTGCGCTCTTGTTTTTGCAGCTGCCAACAGAAGAAAACAAAAAAATTGAAAATACGATAGCGGGTAAAAAAAAGATTCTCTTTCTCACAATGTGCATGGAATAGTAAATTGGGGTTTAGATTATTCCATTAAACGTTTTATTTCGCAATTTCTTATGTAATTTTTGATATTAATTATGCAGGATCTTATCCTGGTTAAATACCTGTTTTTATACCCGTGATCCGGGGACCTGGGCGAAATATCCGCATTGTTCATTTTATGGAGAAATAATAAATAGTCAGGCACTGAAAAATCAGCTCCTCAGCAAAACGGGGAAAAGAAAAGGCCACTAAATGCGGGAACAATAATTTTATAGGACCCGTCATTATTTCAGAAACAAAAATTTTTTTCATTTGCCATTGCCTTATCTTGGTATTACAATTACCGAACCATTTCATAAAAGATATCTTCCTGTTTTAAACAGCGTAATATGGACAATACATTAGTGCGGCTTCCGGTTTATTCCAAACTGGCGCAAATAGTAATTGGGGTGGTTGCTTTTTTCTACGTCCTGTACATCGGTCAGGATATCATCATCCCGCTGGTATTTGCCACCATTATCGCCATCCTGCTGAATCCACTGGTTAATCTGCTCTGCCGGAAAAAAATTAACCGCGTACTGGCCATATTCATTGCTTTATTTATTGGGATTATAGTTATTGCCGGCGTTGGCTATTTTATCGGCTCACAAATGACGATGTTCAGTGAATCCTTTCCGCAGTTCAAAGAAAAATTTATCAAATTCAGCAGTAATGCTGAAAGCTGGATTTCTCACACTTTTAATATCAGTAAAACAAAAATTGATAGCTGGCTCACCCGGACCAGGGGTGAAGGAATGAATAACAGTACGGCCGTTATTACGGAGACCCTCGGTACGATTACCGGTGTATTAGTTACCGTCTTCCTGCTTCCAGTCTATATTTTCATGATATTATTTTACAAGCCGTTATTGCTTGATTTTATTTCTCAACTTTTTAAAAAGGATCAACATGCAGTTGTTGCGGAAGTGTTGCTTGAAACCAAAACGCTGATACAAAGTTACCTGGTTGGATTATTATTTGAAGCGGTGCTGGTAGCTACCCTCAATGCAGTGGGCTTGTTGATCATTGGCATTGACTATGCCATTCTATTAGGAGTTATCGGGGCGTTACTGAATATCATCCCTTATATCGGTGGCGTAATTGCCATAGCCCTGCCGATGCTAATTGCATTTGCTACCAAGACTCCCGTAGATGCATTATGGGTTTTGGTCGTGTACCTGATCGTTCAGTTTATCGACAACAATTTTTTTGTACCTAAAATTGTGGCTTCAAAAGTTAAGATTAACGCCCTGGTCTCCATCATCGTTGTTTTAATTGGTAATGTTTTATGGGGCATACCCGGAATGTTTCTTTCCATACCGATAACGGCTATTTTAAAAGTTATTTTTGACCGGATCGAGCCTTTAAAACCTTTTGGGTTTTTACTCGGCGACAATCAACCAGACCTTGGAAAAACAATATTTACCTATAAAAAGCCACGTAAAAAGAAATAATCCCGGCCTATATTTATGAGATACGCGGTGTTAATAATTCTTATGGCAATGGTTTTTGTTCAGGCCGCCCCTGCCCAGGAAAAATATCCGGTTAAGGGCGACACAATCCCGGCATTCAGCCTGCGGGATCAGGATGGGAAAATATTTAACAGCCGTGATTATATCGGAAAGAATATACTGGTAATTTATTTTTACCCAAAAGATGAAAGTAGTATATGCACCAAAGAAGCCTGTTCGTTCCGGGATCGCTATGCGGATTTTATCCAGGCCGGGGCAATCGTTGTTGGCATCAACCACGCTGCACCGGAAATACACAGGCAATTCCAGGTTCACCATCATCTTCCATTTACCCTCTTAAGCGATCCTGGCAACAAAGTTTTAAAAATGTTCGGCGTTAAAAACAAATTCCTGTTTACGGGCAGGGAAACATTTGTAATAGATAAATCCGGAAAGATCGTTTTCAGGTTCGATTCATTCAGCAAAGGTGAAGAGCACCAGGAAGAAGCACTGAAGTTTATAAAGAACATGAATGGTGCGAAATAATTTTTTATGTCAGCAACCTGTTATAAACGGAGAACGTTCAAAGAGGCCTCGTTGTCTCCGGTGCTATTAATTTAGCTGCTTAATTTATTATTTAAGATGGGCAAAAAAAATGTTGTAATTTTTAATTTACCAGATAAATAATTATATGATTAAAACAGGGTTTATTTTTTATTTGCGCATAGCCGTCCTGCTAGTATTATGGGTTTTTAATTTTAGCGGCCAAACCATTTCAACTAAAAGTTCTGAAAACAAATGGACTCAACTTTTTAATGGAAAGGACCTCGCTGGCTGGAAGCAGGTGGGAAAAGGCAGTCATTGGGTAGAAAATGGGTTGATTGCGAGCAAAGGCGGTATGGGACTTTTATACTGGACGAAAGAGAAATTCAGCAACTGCACGATTAGGGTAGTTTATAAAATGCAAAAAAATAACAGCAACTCTGGTGTCTTTATCCGAATTCCTATTGAACCAAGGGAAGAATGGATGCCCGTTTTTTATGGTTATGAAGTTCAAATAGACAATCATCCGGAAACTTCCGATGAAGATGAATACCATGTCACCGGAACCTTATATTCCCTGACAAAGCCGCTGTCGAAACCCGGCAAACCAGGGCCGGAATGGAACAGTATGGAAATCACGATGGATGGCCCGCATACTCTTGTTTACGTGAATGGTGAAAAAGTTACTGACTATAAGGAAGGCGACCCCACTCCGGAACGAAAATTTGATTTCGAACCCATCCGCGGCCGAAGGCCGGATGAAGGTTATATCGGTTTGCAAAATCATGGTGATGAAGATGTAGTTTATTTTAAAGAAGTTGCTGTAAAATCAATCGCCAAAAATTAACGCTCTTTATTATGAATAAGAAAAAAAACACGCCGGATAAAAAAACAATCAGCCGGGCCGACTTTATTAAGAAAACCGCCTTGACTGCTGCCTGCTTTTATATCGTCCCGCGAAGTGTATTAGGCGGAAAAGGTTTTGTTGCGCCCAGTGATAAATTATACATCGCTGCTGTCGGCTGCGGTGGTGAGGCGGAAAATGATATTCATCATTTCGCCACGGCACCCAATAAAAATGCAGTAATATCTTTCCTGTGTGATGTGGATGAGCGCCAATCCGCTCCCCGGCAAAAGGAATTTCCAAAGGCAAAGTTTTATCATGATTGGCGGGAGATGTTTGATAAGGAAAGCAAAAATTTTGACGCCGTCACGGTAGCTATACCGGATCATAACCATGCGGTTGTCGGTCTCGGCGCGATGCAGTTGAACAAACATCTTTATCTTCAGAAACCTTTAACTCATGATATTTATGAAGCGCGCATACTAACGCAGGCGGCAAAAAAATATAAAGTAGTTACTCAAATGGGCGACCAGGGAGCCTCCTGTGATGGAATGCGTACGATGCGTGAATGGTTTGAGGCAGGACTGATCGGAGACATTGAAAAAGTGTATTGCTGGACAGACCGGCCAGTTTGGCCGCAAGGAATATCATGGCCAACTACAAAGCCTCCGGTTCCTAAGGGCTTGAAATGGGATCTTTGGTTGGGCACGGCAACAAGCGTTAACTACATTGATAATTTAGTTCCGTTTAACTGGCGTGGTTGGTGGCAATTTGGTACAGGGGCATTAGGTGATATGGGATGTCATGTCATAGGTCCTCCATTTAAATTGCTTGAATTAGGCTACCCTTCAGAAATTTCAGGAAGTGCAAGCACTGTTTATAGTGGAATTTTTAAAGAAGGGATTTACCCGGAAAGCGGACCTGTATCCAGTTCACTAAAATTTAAATTTAAGCAGAAGAATGGGAAGGATGTTGATCTGTTTTGGATGGACGGCGGTATAACACCTGAACGCATCTCAGAATTAGATCCTGATCTGAATTCCAATGAGGCACTTGCCGATTGGCCCGGGGAAAATGATTTTGAAGGAGGCACTTTGTTTATTGGTACTAAGGGAAAAGTTTCCTGCGGATGGGGAGGTAGCCATCCACGGCTTTTGCCACTTTCCCTGAATAAGGATGTAAATGTTCCGGAAAAATATCCACGCGTAATTGGTGGAATGGACGGCCATTGGTGGCAATGGGTGGATGCCTGTATAGCAGGTTATGGAAAAATGGAAGTTGATTCACCTTTTGAAGGTTATGCGGGGCCATTAACAGAGACTGTGTTATTAGGTAATTTGTTATTGAGGAGTTTCAATGTACGGGAAAAAATAAATCGTAATGATCCTGTGTATGGGAAAATGGAAGGATATAAATTCAGCGGACGGTACATTGCTTTGAAATGGGATGGTGAAAATATGAAAGTAACAAATTTTGAACCTGCCAATCAATTCATCCGGAGAGAATACAGGAAAGGCTGGGGAGAGCTTAAGGTGTGAACTGGATGCTAGATGCTGGATGCTGGATGGCTGGATACTGGATGCTAGAAGCTGGATAGGGCCGTTTATAGCATCCAGCCTCGATTATAATCTGATTAACTAATTCTGTAGGAGAAACACTCTTATAAACAACCCATCTAGTATCCAGTATCTAGCATCCAACATCCTAATTCCGTTGGATTAACACTTTTATAAACGACCCATCCAGCATCCAGCATCTAGCGTGAATCTCATTTGTTTCCATGTTTGTCGCAGAATTTTTTTGGTTTGTCTCATTTGTTGAATTACTATAAAATATCAAAATACCTTCGGATTCTAAATTAAATATTATGAAAAAGTTATTTGTAATTCTTACTATCCTTTGTTCCATATACGCGACCAGCACCTATGCACAAAGCAAACCGCCAGTACTCGTTTTAAGTTCATTTCAGAGCTCCTTTGATAAGGCCGCCAATATAACCTGGTCAACAGCTAAAGATTTATACAGGGCCGATTTTATATTAGAGGATCAAAAAATTTCCGCGTTTTTTAATGAGGACGGGGATTTAATTGCTTCATCAAGAGATGTTACTCTTCTGCAAATACCGATGTCTTTGAAATCTAATTTGAAAAAACAATTCCGTGACTATGAAGTGTCCAGCCTTTTTGAAGTAAACAAAGAAGATGGCATAGTTTATTATGCAACCCTTGCGAACAGCAAGAGCCGGTTAATGCTGGAATCTTCTTCTTCCGGAGATTGGATTGCGAACAAAAAGACAATATATTAAAAAAGAAAGTTTGGAATAAGATGATATTCGCACCGGAGTGACTTTATAGTTGCTCCTTTTTTATTTCGACCCATCCTCTACCCACAAAATGTTCCTACGGACCAAGAAATCAATATCATCTGTTTATGAAAATTAACGAGGGTCCAGCATCTAGTATCTGATATCTAGCATCTAGCATCTAGTATCCAGCTTCCAGCTTCCAGCATCCAGTATCCAGCATCTTGTCTTCTTATGTGTTTCAATTGTTGGGCAATTCTTTCCTCAGGATTGGGAAAATAGAATTCTGAATTTGGCCCGTAAAAATAAAATTCATACACTGAAGCCGACCTTTTCTTGATAACCGCTTGACATAACGGTAGTAGGCTTATGGCATATATTTAACATTTTCAATTAATTATAAGCTTGGTATGAATCTTAAGTTTATATAGCAAACGAACCAACATGATAAAAAAAATATCACATATTTGTTATGTAGATGATGATTTAAATGAACAATATCTTTTTTCCCGCGCACTGAATGGGCTACCCAATACACCCACATTAAAAGTTATCTGTAGCTGTATGCTTTTGTTAGCCTATTTAGACAACCAGGCTGAACCGCTACCTGATATGATTTTCCTAGATTATAATATGCCGGGTATTAGTTCACTTGAATGTTTAAAACAGATCAAAGGGAATAGCCTGCTCTTAGATATTCCTATCGTCATGTATTCTCCTTCCGAACAAAATCGGAATATTAAATACACCAAAGAAACAGGGGTTTATAAATATATCCTAAAGCCTTTAAGTTTTGATGAAACAAGGCAGGAGTTAAAAAGGGTTATCAGTGAATATGAGAACGGTTCGGCTTAGGATGTTTTTTTAGTAATCGCAAGAAGATTTTGCAGTACCATTCAGTATTTATATCCGGAAACTATCAAAAACTACAAGAGTAAAGAATTGGGGCAAAGACTACCCCCTACCAGAGAAAGCAAATAAAAAAAGCCATGTCTGGTAACATGGCTTACTGTCCCAAAACCGTCCCTGTTATAATACTTTTAACTTGTTAATTTCTTTAGTCGTCCCTAATTGTTTACACCTACGGTTATTACTTAGGAACTCTCACAAAAATATACTGCCAAATACCAAAATGCAATAGTAAAGTGACTTCGTAAAAACCCGGTCAGTTGGCCGGGCTTTTATAACCATTAACCTTAAACCTAAGCCACTAATTTGTTTATTAAAAAACTATGCCACCGAAATCCCGTATCAGCATTGGGGACCGTGAAACAAATAATTCTTTTTAGCCAGGTTCAAAAATGGGTTCGGTTTAGCCGTTTAAATTTCCACCATCTGTAATTTCAATGTAGGAAATTAAAAAGGACAGACGAAACTGCCCCAATTACTTAAGACAAATATCGGCGCCGAAATAAACCATCGCAAGAAGAATTGCAGAACAAAATATAAGGAGGACTAAATTTATCATTCGCTGCGAAAGAGAACCCACTGGTTTAATTTACTTTTATAAAACCAATTCACTTTGGTCGTTTAATAATTTCTCTTTCGATGAAGTATTGACGAAGGGTTGTAAGCAGCGATGAAAGCTTAGGGATTTAAGGGAAAATCTTATACCATGAATATTGAAAAGAACCGGATTGAGACCACTATTTGATGACCTCACGCGTTATAGTGAAACCGCGCAATGGGATTCATTTTTGCGATGTTATGCAGAAACTCCGGATTTTCTTGCAGTAAGTGCCGATGGCATCATAAGAAATTACACGGATTTTAGGAAGATCTGTAAATCTTATTACGACTCCTTAAGGGAACAAAAAATTACTACAACTCATGAAATATTTCATGTCGTGGATGACAACAGCGTTCTGCTATGCTGGTCGGGAAATATTAACGTGTTCTTCAAGAACGGTGATACCATGAAAATGCAGAATTACTCGGTGACTTTTATATTTAAGAAATTAAGCGGTGAATGGAAAATCACTCACTCGCATGAGTCAGCTTTGCCTCCTCAAATAGTAAAGGCAAAATGAAAAATGGAAGTAATTCCTTGCAACTGTAGCATGGCTTGAGTTCTACCATATTGTTTCTTCAAAAAGACATTTTTTGAATCGGCCGAACGCAATTACCAATATTTATTTTGCGGCGGGTTCAGCTGCTACCTCAATCATAGGCTTTACCATCTTGTCTGGCCCCGTTATTTACACCTCAGGTAAAAAGATGCAGGAAATCATGAAGGAAATGAAAAAAGTCATGAATGCAGATGTTACCAAACAACAGCTTCCGCTTTCCTGAGCTCTAGTTGCAGGATCGAACACCGATAGCGGATAATACTTTTTTAGGAATGTGACTCTAATTACAGTAAATTTATAATACCTCTTTCGACCTGAAAGAGTTGAGATTTAAATACTGCACGCTTGATACCATGAGTTTGCCTTAACAACTCCCCTTAACTTATTTCATTCTTTCGACTCCTGGTCAGTTGTAGTTATTTACGGCGTCCTTTTGCCTGTATTAAGACAATTTTCTAAAACAATCCTACTATGACCAAAAGTGCGCATAAAGAGGCTATAGATGCCTTGACAACGGTACTGGAAGAAAAAATCCGCCAATACCTGGTCTGCGTAAAAAATGATGATATTTTGGAGGTAAAAAAGCAACTCAGGGTTCAGATCAGGGAAATTGAAAATAAGATCGTTGAATTGGAAATTTTAGTATGTGGTCAGGCGCCTGACAGGAAGCAAGCATTTAAATAATTCACTTAGTTAGCTTTTTTACCGATAGCAAACGCCGGCCTGGTATTCTTACCCTGTCTTTTATTTATTACAATTCAAACGTTTTGATCATCAAAAACAAAATATTTAAAAGGCATACTTTTAAAGAGTACCCATTGTCTCATTAACAGCTCATCTCTTTGCGTTCTCTGCATCTTTGCGTTCTTTGCGTGAAATATATCAAGAATAGGATTAGCAAAAATGACTGGACGATGGAAAAAATCCACTTAGTATTTCAATATTATTTATCTTTGATTAGGTCCAAATTGATGAACGAAAAGGTAAATGAATAATTTGAAGAATTAACGGGATGATTTGTATCGTTCACCAGGGCATTTCGAAATTAATCTTCGTACTCATTGCAGCATGGATTTTTGATACCACTAACAATAAAGATGTATTAACAAAAATAAATAGTTATGCCAAAATTTATCATTGAAAGGGAAATACCTGGTGCGGGTAAGTTTTCTGCTGAAAATTTGAAGGCGATTTCTCAAAAGTCGAAGGAAGTATTGTGCATCCTTGGCTCAGAAATTCAATGGATTCATAGCTATGTAGCAGGAGATAAAATTTATTGTATTTACCTTGCCCCCAGCGAAGAACTGATTCGCAAACATGCCCAGATGGGTGGATTCCCTGCTAACTGCATTACTGAAATAACAAATATTATTGATCTGGAGACTGCGGAATAGTTAAGGGATTGACTGGAATAGATACACAAATACATCTGCTTTTCCTGATCCACTGGGAGCAAATCCTTCCTCACTTAGTAAATATGCCAATTTAATTCCTTGCAATTAATTAAATTGGGCTTATGGATAACCATACACAAGAATATCTAATAGAAGAAAATGCCAGTTTGAAAAGGCAACTGACCACCCAAGCCGTTGAACTGGAAAACAGGAGGCGGCAATTCGAAATTGAAGCCGCACTTAATAATGTAAGTCAAAGGGCTGGAGCGATGCGGTCTAGTTCTGAATTGGGCGAAGCATCAGCGGTGTTATTTAAGCAGTTGAATGAATTAGGCATTAAGGCGATTCGAATAGCTGTTGGCATTTTTGACGATCCCAATGAAGCCATGGAATTATGGTTGACAAGCTATGCTGATAGTGGGGAAATGGTACGGATGCTCTACTATTTCAGTCTGCATATTCACCCTGTATTTGAAAACATCATTCCTGCCCGGCAGGAGAATAAACCCTACGCACTCTCTATACTTTCCGGCAATGAAGTCAGGTTGTATTATAAAACGATGTTTACCAATGTTGCCGTACCAAAACAGCAGGTATTTAATGCAACAGAATATCTCTATTTCTTCTTTTTTGCCGGAGGCACAATAAATGTAATCACTAATCAACCTCTTACGGAGGAGCAATGCGGGATTATGATACGCTTTGCCCAGATATTTGGATTAATCTACACCCGATTCCTCGATTTGCAGAAGGCAGAGACGAGTGTAAGAGAAGCGCAAATCGAATCCGCTTTAGAACGGGTTAGGGCAAGGGCGCTGGCCATGCAACATCCGGAAGAATTGAAGGACGTAACCCGGGTTTTTCGCCAGGAGATGGGTTCGGTTGGTAAAGGTGAACTGGAAACTTGTCACATTTATATTTATGACGAAAACGCCGGGAAATCGGAATGCTGGCTTGCATTGAAAGATGATCGCAGTGCCGAAAACAAATTGGTAAGTGACGAATTTACATTGAATCTGCACGATACGTGGGTAGGTCGTGAGATGCTGCGGTTTTATCATTCAGAGGCCAGGGAAGTTTCAATTGTCATGACCGCTGATGTTCATAATGAGTGGATACGCTACTGTGAAGCCAGGTGCGAAATGCTCCACGGGTATTATAGCGAAGAGATGGCTGAAGGAACCTATCACCTTTACAAATTTTCCAACGGTGCGATTTGTCAGTCTGAGGCAAATGTCATTTCCCAGGAGAGTTGGGATTTGCTAAAACGGGTGGCTTCCGTTTTTTCTCTTATTTTTTCCCGTTATAAGGACCGGACGCAGGCCAGAACGGATTTACAAAACCTGAAGGAGGAAAAGAGCAGAGCAGAAAATGCACTCGCAGAGCTGAAGACGACACAGAAACAATTGATTCAATCCGAAAAAATGGCTTCCCTTGGAGAGCTCACCGCAGGGATCGCTCATGAGATACAAAACCCTCTTAATTTTGTAAATAATTTTTCCGAAGTAAATAAAGAATTACTTGCCGAATTAAATGAAGAAATTGAAAACGGAAATTATGATGAAGTAAAAACTATTGCACAAGATATCACAGTTAATGAAGAAAAAATAAATCATCATGGCAGGCGTGCTGATGCGATTGTAAAAGGAATGCTTCAACATTCGCGTTCAAACACCAATCAAAAAGAACCAACCGATATCAATGCGTTGGCGTATGAATATCTCCGTATCTCCTGTCATGGTCTCCGTGCAAAGGATAAAGTTTTCAATGCAACAATGAAATCAGAGTTCGATGAAAGTATTGGCAGTATCAATATTGTTCCACAGGATATCGGAAGAGTATTATTGAATTTATACAACAATGCTTTTTATGCCGTTAATGAAAAGAACAAATACCTGCGTGAAAATTTTGAACCAACCGTTTCAGTGAGAACAAAAAAAGAGGGCGATATCGTTGTTATATTGGTAAATGACAATGGCAATGGCATTCCGCAAAATATAATTGATAAAATCTTTCAGCCGTTTTTTACCACCAAGCCAGCAGGACAGGGAACGGGATTGGGTTTGTCGCTGGCGTATGATATTGTCAAAGCGCATGGTGGAGAAATAACAGTATTAACCAAGGAAGGCGAGTATACAGAGTTTTCTCTGATTTTACCAATTTGAAATGCTCCGCAAAAATGCCCGTCCGCCCTACCCCATAGAAGAATGGTCTGGAGGGACAATCAACATTAAGGAATATAGGATAATCCGGGAAGACTGTATTCGAGGTCAATTTCAATGAAGATTTTGTGCGTGAAACACCCCTGGGTGATAACCAGGAGGAAGTCAACTTTTAGGTGTACGGATGCCCGGGAATTTTGCCAATAATTAAACGGAGTTTAAGTTTTCATCAGTCAGGAGGCTTGAGCATCGGGTTAAGTGATTATCTATTAGTAATTAGATTTAAATATTAACCATATTGTATAATGTTGTTTCGGTAATTCTGGATTTCAATTAGACAAGAAAAAACCGAATCTATTTTATATACATATACAAACCAAGCTATGATAATTCATTCTTTACCTGAATTTCGCAGGGGCCGATCTGATATTTGCATTTATTTTGAAAAATTTCAATTGGCGCGGAGCGATAAAAGATCGGTTCATTTATTAGTATTAGTTTTATTTTTTAGTATTTTTTCCTTTTCACAGAAATCCGGGAGTCGCCTTGAAATCAATCCTTTTATACGAACAGACGCATACTCGAAATTTTCATATCAGACAGGTGGAATAACACGCGATGAAGTAACGATAAAAGGAACAAGCTGGGGACTAAATCTATCTTATAAAATTCCGCTCAAAAATAATTTTTCAGTCAAAGCCGGACTTGGCTATTACCGGTACTCATTTAATAAAATAGATCATCTAAATACAACATTCGGCCACAGCGATAAAAGGATCATTGGTTATCCTAGTACGTATTACTTGTTATTCGCAACTAATAAATATTGGTATAATACAGTTTCAGTCAATACAGCCTTAGAAAGGGCCTTTATAATAAAAAACAATACTCAAGTCATTGGGGGATTGAACCTAAGCAATCATATTACTTATTCTCAATATTATCATATTCCTGTTGACTATCCTGTTGGCCCTAAGCATGGACGATACACACGGAACAAAATAAGATATTTTGGAACTTCCGCTAATGTCTATTTTTCACTTGTACAAAAGATAGGTAATATTCAGATTGGCCCTTCTTTTATCATTCCAGTATATGATACGTGGAAGCAGGATTACGTTTTCCCTGAAGAATACGATTCCGGTACAAGAAGTAAATGGCTAAGAGGAATTGGGATCGGTTTAGTATTCAGTATTCCATTAAACTTTACTAACTAAACCATGCGAAAATCCCTTCTTTTTATTTTAGCCATCTTAACTCTTTATGCAGCCAAAGCCAGAGAAAAGGATGGCGGCCTGTATCCGTTAAAACTCAGGGTCACCTGTAATCGGGAGCAGAGATATTACCCCTTCCCTTCTAAATACGATATGAATGAAAATGATTTTACAACGTTGATGGGAGAAAATCCAGAGAAATTCCAAAAAACACGGGATGTCTTTGATTCAGAGAAATTGGCAGCCAATGGTATTATTGTTTGCGACTTAAATGATATTCATTCGGATTTTAAACTTTTT
>JAOQAL010000346.1 GCA_025963615.1 Chitinophagaceae bacterium
GACCGGAAACTTAGTATGCGCTGGTCCGGTTGATTCTTGTAGGTATATCCGAAAGATGTATTCCAGTCCACATTCCAACTATTGCCGATTTTGTGGGCTCCTTCCAGTACCGAATTCACCAGGCCATTGCCAGCCGCTTCACTATTTGCACTTTTAATATAAAAAGGAACGGAAGGATCGATTTCGTAACTGGCCCCGTTTCGGATGCCGGTTGTTTTTATGAAATTGTTATTGAAAAGATTTTTAAGTGATATTTTACTCTTCCGGTAAGAATAGGTAAGATTTAAAAGCCCGGATAAATTATTTTTTTCATCGTAGTTCGTTGTATTATAATCATAGCGCTGCGTTCTGGTAATTTCATATTCATTTCTTTCCCTTTCAGAAACGCTTCTGCCATTTCCATATCCTAGTGAATAAATATATCCGAATTTACGGCCTTTCGTAAGTAATGATGTATTGCCTCCCGTATACGAAACACTAATTGAAGGAAGACTAAGATTTGCTGGCGTATAGCCATAGGTATTCGGGAATAATTTGGTAACTGATTTTTTAAAATCATCATTCTTTAAGATAAACCCGCTTTTATTCCTGTAATAAGGACCGGGAATTAATCTGGAATTATCAAAAAAGCCGACTGCATCCAGTGAACCGTCTGGGTAAGACTTATAAAAATTCTTTCCGGTAGTTAAAGAATTGTAACTAATAGATACTGAAAGCTCACTCAAGCTTTTTGCCGGATAATCTTTTGTAATTACTTTAATAGCTCCTCCGGAAAAATCACCGGGTAAATCAGGCGTTGCGGATTTATAAATGACCAGGTTGTCAACGACCGAAGAAGGAATAATATCAAACGCAAACGCTTTCTTATCTGCTTCTGTGCTTGGAAGAACAGAATTGTTCAATAAGGATACGTTATATCTTTCACTCAATCCACGGATAATAACAAATTTATTGTCCTGCACCGATGCGCCGCTTACCCGCTTCAATACTTCTCCTGTATTTTTATCAGGGGATTTCCTGATTATTTCAGCTGAGATACCGTCGGAAATCGAAGAACTGTTCTTTTGTGCAGCGTATAACGAAGCCTGCGCTTCTTTTTTTAAACTGGCCTTCACCACCAGGCCCTCCAGTTGTTTTGCAGAATGTTCCAGTGAAATATTTAAAACAGGTAATTCGTTATCATTAATTTCAATATCCGCCAATTGTTTTGGATTAAACCCAACGCTAGATATGGTAATTGAATACTTTTTATTTTTTTCTAACGAAAGAAAAAAACCTCCTTCAACATCCGTCTTCACCCCGTTGCCTGAACCATTAACAATAATTGAAGCACCCACCACAGGACTTCCATTTTCAATGTCAGTAACTTTGCCTGGGACCTTATATAAAACCTGAGCATTAGAAATGAATACCAACAAAAGCGTTGATACCAATAAAGGAAGCCTGAAACGCATGGTTTAATTTTGGACAAAGATGCCCGGGGTAAGTTATCGGTATGTTATCCCCAGGTTAAGCAATCATGAACTGAATGTTACCCCAATGTTAAGCGGAAACGGAACCAGGGAAATTCTGCTGCAAATTACGCCAAGGGTTGGTTAACAATTAATTAATAACCAGTTCTAATCCCATATTGGCGCCCCATTTTATGTTACCAAATTATTAAATAGCCATGATATCAATATTAATTTATTATTAATTTTCTCATTTGTACCTAAGCGCCAGCCGGTAACGATAACTTCGCAGCCATTAATAAGAAATGTATGGGTCTCAATTCTATTTTAAAGATTTTTCTGCCGAAGGACCGGGTCTTTTTCGATTTGTTTGAAACGGTAGCAGGCAATGTTGCGCTGATAGCCCTGAAATTGAAAGAAATGGTTTCAGAAACCGATTTTGACAAGCGGGCAACTATCCTGGTGCAGATTGAAGACCTGGAACATGTTAATGATGATCTGACACACCGGATATTTACCGAATTGGGAAGAAATTTTATTACGCCATTCGATCGTGAAGACATCCACTACCTGGCCTCTGCCTTAGATGATATTGCCGATTATGTTTACGCTTCAGCAAAAAAAATAAACTTCTACCGGGTTAATCCTAATGATATAGGAATAAAAAAATTAGCCGAAATGATTGAGCAGGGAGCCCTGCACGTCAGTAAAGCCGTTATAGAACTGCGTAATATGAAAAATATGCGGCAGATAACCGAAGCGTTGGTAAAAATCAACAGTATGGAAAACCAGGCTGACGATATATTTGATATGAGTATTGAAAGACTGTTCGCTACCGAACCCGACGCTAAAGAAGTGATTAAAAAAAGAGAGATCTACCAGGTAATGGAAATTGCTACCGATAAATGTGAAGATGCCGGCAATGTGATAGAGTCTATTATCATTAAATACGCTTGACAAATTTGAAAATCATTTACATCCTCCCGCTTTCATTTTCAAATTTTCATATCTATTCATTTCCAAATTAGATTATGACAGCTTTCCTCATAACAATTATCGTCCTCGCTTTAATATTTGATTATATCAATGGCTTCCATGATGCTGCTAACTCCATTGCCACGGTTGTTTCTACCAAAGTATTGACTCCCTTCCAGGCCGTATTATGGGCCGCATTATTTAATTTCTTAGCATTCTTTATTTTCAAGGACCATGGCGTAGCCAACACCATCGCAAAAACGGTAAAAACGGATTTTATCACCCTGCCGGTTATTTTTTCAGGGTTAATCGCGGCCATAGCGTGGAATTTATTAACCTGGTGGTTCGGAATTCCATCTTCTTCGTCCCATACATTAATAGGTGGTTTTGCAGGAGCAGCCATTGCACATGCGGGCACTTTTGCTGCAATAGATTCTGCCCCCGTAATAAAAACGGTAGCTTTTATTTTCCTGGCCCCGTTGGTAGGAATGATAATGGCATTTATCATTTCAGTCTGGTTTATTAATTCTTTCCAAAAAGGGTTCGGGCCAAAATTATTTTCATCCATAATAATCATACTGGTTCTTGTATTTTTATATACTACACTCGAACTGGATCCTGACAAATTAAAGTCACATTACCACTCGTATTTTCTCAAAGTATTTTTTTATTCTAAAAACTTTAAGTGGATTTTATTAGCGCTCATTTTACTTATCATGGCTATTTTTTCACTATTCCTGAGCAATCTTAATTCGCATCGGGCCAATGCCTGGTTCAAAAGATTACAATTGGTTTCTTCAGGAGCTTTCAGCCTGGGCCATGGAGGCAATGACGCTCAAAAAGTAATGGGCATCATAACCGCCGCCCTGATTGCCAGCGGTACCATCCAAAACTTTGACCAAATGCCTGTATGGGTTCCACTTGCCTGTTACTCAGCCATAGCTTTTGGTACGATGAGTGGCGGCTGGAAGATCATTAAAACCATGGGAACCAGGATCACTAAAGTAACTCCCTTTGAAGGCGTTGCCGCGGAAACTGCCGGGGCCATTACCCTATTTATTACAGAAAATCTGAAAATTCCTGTCAGTACCACCCATACCATCACCGGCGCCATTATTGGAGTTGGCGCTACCAAACGCCTATCCGCTGTGCGATGGGGGGTTACGGTTAACCTTCTTTGGGCCTGGATATTAACAATCCCAGTGAGCGGTTTACTTGCCGCCGGTGTATATAAAATCGTTAGTCTTTTTCTTTGATTTTTTTTCCGCACTTTTGCCATTAATTAACTTTGTATAAGAATGGCAAAAATCTTAGTTACCGGGGGATGCGGATATATTGGTGCCCATACCATTATTGACCTGATCGAAAACGGCTTTGAAGTGATTTCTGTAGACGATAATTCAAGGTCCAATTCCAGGATCCTGGAAGGCGTTGAACGGATAACTGGTAAAAAAATAAAAAATTACAAAGTTGATCTTTGTGATTTTGACGACACCTTTGCCATCTTTCAGGAAAATGAGGATATACTTGGCATTATTCATTTTGCAGCTTATAAATCAGTGAACGAATCGGTTGAAAAGCCGTTGATGTATTTCGAAAACAATCTTAATTCCCTGATTAATATTTTGAAATGCGCCCAGGAATTTAAAATACCCTGGTTTGTTTTTTCGTCTTCCTGCACTGTTTATGGCAATCCTGACCAGATACCTGTAACAGAACTTACTCCGCCAAAACCTGCGGAATCTCCGTATGGCTATACCAAGCAAATGGGCGAGCAAATTGTAAATGAATTTTCTAAAAGCTTTCCTACCCAATGTATTTTATTGCGCTATTTCAACCCGGTTGGTGCCCATCCTTCCGCTATAATAGGCGAATTACCAATTGGAACACCTCAAAACCTGGTGCCAGCCATTACACAAACAGCGATTGGAAAAATTCCAAAAATGATTGTTTACGGCAATGATTATGATACCAGGGATGGCTCTTGCCTGCGCGATTTTATACATGTCTCCGATATTGCCAGTGCGCATACATTGGCTATAAAATATCTTGAAAGTGCAGTAACTGATGTCCGGTGCCAGGTCTTTAATCTGGGTTCAGGAAACGGGGTTACTGTACTGGAAGCCATCAAAGCCTTTGAAAAAGTAAGCGGCGTAAAATTAAACTATGAAATTGGTCCCCGCAGGCCTGGCGATGTAATAGCTATTTATGCCAATAATGATTTTGCAAGAAAAGTCTTGGGTTGGAATCCTGAATATTCTTTGGAGGAAATGATGGCTACTGCCTGGGAATGGGAACAACGCCTGAAAGCAGACGACACTATTTTTACAGGGAAACCCAAGGAATTGAACTAGATGCTGGATCCACTAGATACTGGATATTAGATATTGGATGCTGGATACTCTTAGTTTCTTACTTTTGCCCCTCTAATTTTTAATTACATGCTAAAGGATATTCAATCAACCGGTAATAAGGATACAAGAAGCGGTTTTGGTGATGGTATAGTAGAAGTTGCAAGAAAAAATTCAAATATTGTTGCGCTTACGGCTGACCTCGCAGGTTCGCTCAAACTACAGCAATTTATCAAAGAATTTCCTGAAAGATTTGTTCAATGTGGTATTGCAGAAGCCAATATGATAGGGATCGCGGCTGGTCTTACCATTGGGGGCAAAATACCCTATACAACAACATTCGCTAACTTTTCTACAGGCCGTGTGTATGATCAGATACGCCAAAGCGTAGCTTATAGCGGCAAAAATGTAAAAATTTGCGCTTCACATGCTGGTCTTACGCTGGGGGAAGATGGCGCCACCCATCAAATACTGGAAGATATTGGGTTAATGAAAATGCTCCCGGGAATGACTGTCATCGTTCCCTGCGATTATAATCAAACCAAAGCTGCCACTATGGCAATTGCTGATTATACCGGCCCGGTTTATTTGCGTTTTGGCCGCCCTGTTTGGCCCATTTTTACCAAGACAGAAGATTTTGTAATTGGCAAGGCCCAGCAATTTTCTGAAGGAACCGATGTTTCTATTTTTGCCTGCGGTCATATGGTATGGAACGCCATCCAGGCAGGTCTAATACTGGAAGAAAAAGGCCTTAGTGTGGAAGTCATAAATATTCACACCGTTAAACCTATTGACGAAGAGGCGATTATCGCCTCAGTTAGCAAAACAAGATGTGCGGTAACCGTGGAAGAGCATAATATCATAGGCGGAATGGGTGACGCGGTCGCACAGGTAACCGCTAAAAATATTCCTATACCAATAGAATACGTAGGCACTAAAGATACCTTTGGCGAGAGCGGCGTACCTAAAGACTTGCTGAAAAAATATGGATTGGATATACCGGATATTGTGGCAGCAGCTGAAAAAGTAGTAGCAAGGAAAAAAGTTTAGTAAAATATTATACGATTTGAGCAGGTTCAGTTAGAAATTGAACCTGCTTTTTTTATATTTATGGTGATTTTATAATCAATCGGTTAATTATCCGTTCTAGATGTGCAAAACCACAAAATGCAGCTAACAGTAAATAGTGATACTGAATTATTAATACAGTTCCGCAACCCGGTTACAAAAGAAAAAGCATTTACCTCCATTCTGAAAAAATACCAGGAAAAGCTATATTGGCATGTCCGCCGCATGGTAATTGAGCATGAAGATGCTAATGATGTTCTTCAAAATGTGTTTATCAGGGTATGGAATGGGTTGGAGAATTTCAGGGAAGACAGCCAGTTATACACCTGGCTTTACCGGATAGCAACTAACGAAACCCTGACATTTCTGGAACAGAAAAAAAAGAGAACTTTTGTAAGTTTAAGCGATGTGGAGAGTGGACTTAGCAATAAAATAATGGCGGATAAAGATTTTGATGGTAATAAGCTGGAGTGGAAATTGCAATTAGGAATACAGCAATTGCCTGAAAAACAGCGAATTGTATTTCAACTCCGATATTATGATGAAATGCCCTACGAAGAAATGAGCCGGGTTTTGGATACCAGTGAAGGAGCGCTAAAAGCCAGTTATCATCATGCGGTTAAGAAAATTGAGGATTACATCAAAAATCATTAAACTTTTGAGGCCAGAGGCTGTCTGAATAGCGTTAAAATGAACAATAAAGAAACAATACAGGAACTTAAAGAACTCAACAGCCGGCTTGCAAGCCTGTCGCCGCCACCGGCCTATACAGTGCCGGAAGGCTATTTTGAGAATTTTGCTGCCCAGGTTTTGAATCGTATTCAGGCCCTGAATACTGACGATGCGGTGGAAGAATTAAATCTTTTGTCTCCTGTCATTAATAGTATTTCAAAAGAATTACCGTACTCAGTTCCAAATGGCTATTTTGATGGTTTTGAAAATAAACTAATGTCGGCAATTCACCAGCCTGGTGATTATCAAACTGCTGGCGAAGAACTCTTTTCACTATCTCCTTTGCTTACCAGCATCGGCAAGCAAAATCCTTATGCCGTTCCACAAGGCTATTTTGAAAATATTGAAAATAATATTAATTTAAAATCCAATACACAAACAGCAAAGACTGTTTCAATGGTCAACCGTAAATGGTTCCGTTATGCAGCTGCCGCTGTTATAATTGGTTTTGTTACGCTGACAGGAATACAATTTTTAAATAACAATTCCCGCGGTGTGAAGCACTCATCCGAAGTAATTGATTTGAAAAATGTAAGCACTGCCGACATTAATGCCTTTATACAAATTACTGATGAAAGTGCATCTGATCAAAACAGTGCGACGGCATCGGCAAAAACGGATATAAAAGATTTAATGAAAGATGTTTCTGACAAAGACATACAGGATTTTTTTAATAAAACATCTGCCGGAAGCGAAGAAGCCGATGCAGATATTATATTGAATTAATGTCACCCGAGGAAAATGAAAAGATTATTGATCATACTCAGTTTGTTTATGCTAACCGGGGTTAGCCTTTTTGCCCAACAGGAAGACAATGATAATGGCAATGAGAAGATTCGTGATAAAATGAGTCAGTACATCCAGGAAAGATTGAGCCTCTCAAAATCCGAAGCCGAAAAATTCAGCCCTGTTTTTTTGCGATATTTCAGAGATTGGAGAACTACTTTGCGGGAAAGTAAAGGAGAACCTGTTTTGTTGCGTCAACAAAAAATCGTAGATCTACGAGTGCGATACCGGGACCAGTTTAAGCAAATCATCGGGGAAAAAAGAAGTAATGAAGTATTTGACCACCAGCAACGTTTTATACAAGGAATTAAAGATTTACAACGGGAGCGTCTTGAAAAAAATGGCGGTGACAGACCTAGAAAATTTCGTTGATAATCTAATAAAGATTTACCCTTATAAATAAGATTTTACTATATCTTTGAACTTGGTGTTTTTCATAGGTTAGCAACGGC
>JAOQAL010000472.1 GCA_025963615.1 Chitinophagaceae bacterium
CAATGGACCAGGACTCTTTTTTTAGCCAGGCTGATGCGACCCGGTATTTTTCATTTTTCGAAAATGAGCTTTCTCGAAAAAGTGAAATTGCGGTAATAGCGCCTTCCCATTTCCAGGATACAACCATGGCAGGTAAAGAAGCCTTTTCAGAACGGGTAGCTGTTATGACGTCGGGTAATTTAATAAGAATAAGCGCCTGGAAAGAGATCAATGGATTTGATGAAAAATTATTCATCGATGAAGTGGATCATGAATATTGCTACCGCCTAAAGACAAATGGGTATCAGATAGTGCAGGTCAATCAAGTTTTCCTGAATCATCAATTGGGGACGCAAAAAGAAGCGGGTTATTTTGGAAGGATTGCCAAAAGACATCGCAGGATACACTCTCCAAAAAGAGTTTATTTTATGGTACGTAATTATTTATATGTGCGTAAAGCGTATAAAAAGTCTTTTCCGGATGAATTTCGGCAAAGGGATAAGGCCATGCTTGTAACTTTGAAAAACAATCTTTTCTTTTCAGGGAAATTCATCGGGAATCTTAAAAGCATCCGTAAAGCATATATCGACTTT
Organism: Chitinophagaceae bacterium; assembly: GCA_025963615.1. Classification (GTDB taxonomy): domain Bacteria; phylum Bacteroidota; class Bacteroidia; order Chitinophagales; family Chitinophagaceae; genus JAFDYH01. The sequence goes on from JAOQAL010000472.1 coordinate 573, forward strand.
AAAAAAGGCAATTTTCCAACTCTCCTATGACCCCGTATATTTCCATATGCATCCCTGCTTATAAGCGGGTCCGGTACCTGAAAAGATTGCTGGACAGTATTGCCATACAGCGCTATAAGAATTTTGAGATTATAGTTTCCGATGATAGCGATGACGATTCCGTTCATAACCTGGTACAATCTTTTTCGGCTACATTAGCTATTCAATATTTTAAAAATTCCCCTTCACGGGGTACTCCTGCCAACTGGAACTTTGCAGTTTCCAGGGCAAAGGGTGAATGGATTAAGCTAATGCATGATGATGATTGGTTTGCTTCAGAAGATGCTTTGTCAGGGTTTGCAGCGTATGCAGCAAAAGGGGAAGCGAAATTTATCTTCTCGGCTTATGCTAATTGCTATGAGACAACCAACGTTAGCAAGCCTGAAAAATTTCCTCTTTTTTGGAGTAATCGGATCGTGCAGTCACCCGTAACCTTGCTTGCCCGTAACGTGGTGGGTCCGCCAAGTGTTACATTAGTTCATAAAAGCATTAGTGAACAATATGATGAAAGAATGAAATGGCGGGTGGATCTCGATTTTTATATCCGGATACTTTTTACTGAAAAATCTTATGTATATATCGATCAGGTGTTGGTAAATGTTGGAGTCAACGATTCACAGGTAACCAATGAATGTATTAATATTCCTGCCGTTGAACTTCCCGAAGGTTATTTACTGATAGAGAAATATGGATCAAAAACCCTGAAAAATATACTCGTGTATGATGCGTGGTGGCGGTTACTCAGGAACATGCTGATCATAAAAAAAGAGCAGTTGTCTCAATACGGGCAAACGAACTGGCCTCCTGTTATTGTTACTATGGTTCAGCATCAATCCCGTTGCCCCCGGTTTTTATTAAACACCGGGATTACGTCTAAATTTGTTATGTTTTGCTCCTGGTGCATCAATTATATTAAATCTAACTTTTAAAGCTTGAAGCTTTCAATTATCATTGTTAACTATTATGCCGCAGACATGATCGCCGATTGTCTGCAATCGGTTTTTCAGTATAATAAAGAACTGGATTTTGAAGTGATCGTGGTGAGTAATTCATCAGGAAAAGAAGATAAAAAAAAACTTACCTCATTTTTCCCGCAAATCAATTGGGTGGAGATGGATTACAATGCCGGTTTTGCCCGCGCGAATAACGCAGGCATACGGGCTGCGAAAGCACCGGTAATACTTTTATTAAATCCGGATACACTGGCGGTTGATGATTCATTAACACGTTGTGTCGAAATGTTCAGGCAATCGCCTTACATAGCCTGCGGCATTCAACTGCTCAATGAAGATAAAACGCCGCAGATCTCGGGTAGTTTTTTTATGAAAGGTGGACTCAATCACCTGTTGCCCCTACCTTACTGGGGTAACCTTCTCCGTTGGATGGCATTCAGGTTGAAAACAAAAATTCCGAATGTACCCCAGGCAAGATCAGTCGAAGAAGTGGATTGGATCAGCGGGGCATTTTTAATGGTTAAAAAAGAGATGGTAGTAAAAGCCGGCTTGATGGATGAAGATTTTTTTCTGTATGCCGAAGAGGTAGAGTGGTGCAGCCGCTTAAGGAAGATCGGCAAACTGGCGCTGTTTGGCGATTTGCATTTTATTCACCTGCAGGGAGAAGCCATCAATAAAGATCAGAATTCAACAGAGAAAGGCTATGCCGGGCTTTTTGATAAGAAAGGATTACAGGTTATGCTTTCCAACCATGTGCGGATACGAAAGCAATATGGAACAGGCTGGTTTTTATTTATATTACTCAATTATACCTGGGGGATCGGGGTATATGCTGCAGCCAGTTTTATTCATCGCTTATTTACATTACGAAATCCGCTGGCTGAATGGCCGCAGGTTTTTGCTTTTGCAAAAAACGTATTTTCTATCTGGAAACTTGCGCCCGTAATTATCAGGAATCACCCGCATTTTTACAAGGCGCTTTGATTTACCGGTTAAAGAGGCCTTTCAATGCATTGATCCTGAAATTGATAACAGGCATCGCTTTCGATGGATGCCCCTGGAAGGTATAGATCATACCGAGGACAATGGATCCGGCCAGTTTGTACAGGTATTCAAATATTTTTTTAAAATAGGCGAAAGGACTGATCGCCTTCGTTCTTACTCTTTCGCCGCGGCCAATTCCGGAAGCGATATGGTAAAGATATTTTGCCGTTAGTTTTTTTACTTCTACGACATGTTGCACCCGCAGATCAGGATCATAATATATAACGGCGCCGCGTGCCTGTAATTTTAAGAAGAAATCTTTTCCTTCGCCCCCAATCCGCAGGGTGCCTTGTACACCGGGGAGTGCCGTGTTGAACCCGCCCACCATTTCGAAATCCTTTTTGCGCACTACCATATTGGACTCTAACGGGTATTTACCGGCTTTGAAAATTTCCAGTTTGGGGCTGTAATCAAAGTTCCCTACCAGGGAGGATACATAATATGACATCCATTCCGGCTCTGCAGGGATATACTTTGGAATAATTCTTCCTCCTAAACCATTGACATCCGGATGTTCCTGAAAGAAATTTAGTATTCTTTCTATAAAATCTTTTCCGGCGATGGCATCATCATCCATAAACGCCAGCAGGGCTCCTTTAGCAATACCAGCACCTTTATTTCTTGCAAAAGAAGCACCTTGTTTTGTTTCGGTGGTATAGATGATATGATACCCGGGATGGACCGAAATATATTCTTTACAAAGTTGGGGCGTATGATCGCTGCTATTGTTATCAACTACTATTACTTCGTAATCAGTATGGGCTTGCGACTGATGGAATAAGCTGTCAATAGCATTAATAATATAATCTTCCCGGTTATACGAACATATGATGACTGATATTTTTACCTGGTTTTCCATTTTTAACCGGCACGATAAGAAGGTAAGAAAAGATTAACTGCAACTCAATTTTGCTGTCTTTTCACCCTTCCGGCCATTTTATTTTAATATCTTTCGGGTGCCTTGAGTTGCTGCCAGGAATATCATCATGCGTTTACTTTTTTGTTTTTACGAAAGGCCTGGACCAATGCGCCGATTAACAATAGCCATATCAATACTGAAGAGCCGATAGCTGCTTTGTCGCCTGTGTAGTAAGATGCGGGCTTAAATTCGAACCTTATCTTATGGTTCCCGGCAGGAAGGGACAACCCTCTCAATACATAATTTACTTTTATGATCGTCGCTTCCTTATCATCAATATAGGCTTTCCAGCCTTTATCATAATATATTTCACTGAATACAGCGAACTGTTCCACCTTGCTGTCCGATTGATAATCTGCTACATCGTTGTCGTTTTTGATCAGCCGGATGGTAGCCGTTGAATCAGGCTGCAAAGCGAATTTTATAAGTGCCTTATCTTTTTCATCTGCTATCACGGTATCTTTCGGGCTGAAACCTGTTAATGCTTTCATAACGGCCGCCGGTCCATTTTCAAATTTTGCCGCCTTTACAAACCAGCAGGCCCCCAGGTTATCCGGGTTTTGGCTTATTTCAGGTTGCCCTGTTTGCTGATTGGATATAATAAGGTATTTTGTATTAAGCATGTTGACCACGGGCATGCAATCAGGAAAATTATAAAGTTGCTTTTCTATTAAATCCTGGTAAATACTCAGCTTTGCAGGATGGTATCCGCCGATGGATCTGAAGAAATATGAACTATTTGCACCTTCATTGAAGGCACTATGCACGCCCTTACTAAGGTCAAAAACCCTGAAAAAGCCGGTATCCTTCGCTACGGCTTTATCAATCTCTGATGGCGTGAAATTATTGGCATAGTCCGCTTCGTCCTGGTAATGATCTTCATTGAGGTATTTAACATCGATCGTCATGACATCAATAAAAGAAAAAATACCGATAGCCGCCAATATAACGGTGCTGTTTATCTTCTTTTTGATATATAGCCAGATGGCCACAGCGGCTACGGCTATAAATAAAAATGAGCGCAGGATGTCTCCCAGAAATAAACTCTCCCTATCTGCTTTAAGTCCGCTTATAAAAGTTCGGATCGGGTCCAGTATGGCCTGCTTTTGTTGCGGGTCGGTTATTCCACTGACCTGTTTTAACAGGACCCGGTCACCTTCGCTGGTAAAATCGGCATTGAAATAAACCAGGAAGGCTAGTACAAAAATTCCTGCTGTTACCATCAACCCTTTTTTATAGGAGGCCCATAAAGCTTCTTTATTTTCTGTGTTAATAATTTTTTGCACGGTTAAAACGGCTGTAGTACAAAGAAGTAAATTCGGGATAACCAGGGTCATACTGGGCGCCCTGAATTTATCATATAGGGGAAGATGTTTTAATAAGAAGACACTAAATCCTTCAAAATATTTTCCCCAACT
>JAOQAL010000361.1 GCA_025963615.1 Chitinophagaceae bacterium
TCGGAATTAAATGTTACTATTAATGATAAAGGGAATTACAAAGCAAAAGTCATTGGCACCGATCCCAGTTCGGACCTGGCTGTTATAAAGATCGATGGGCATAACCTATCCTCCTTAACCTTTGCCAATTCCGATAATGTTCATCTTGGACAATGGGTGATGGCGATCGGTTATCCTTTAAATCTTGGTACTACCGTTACTTCGGGTATTGTAAGTGCAAAGTCTAGAAATATCGGGATCAACAACCGCAACAGTAGTTCACCCATTGAGTCCTTTATCCAGACTGATGCAGCCGTAAATCCAGGAAACAGCGGTGGTGCTCTTGTAAATCTTGAAGGTGACGTGATCGGTATCAACAGTGCCATCGCATCCCCTACAGGTTCCTATGCAGGGTATTCGTATGCTATTCCTTCCAATCTCGTACAGAAAGTAGCCGCCGACATTATAAAATACGGTAGCAATAAAAGGGCCTACCTGGGGGTGATGTATCCCAATGATCAGATGAGCGAAGAAGATCGTCAGAAAAATAATGTAAAAGATGGCGATGGTGTATTTGTTATGGATGTGGCAAAAGGAAGCGCGGCTGACGAGGCTGGTGTGCAAAAAGGTGATTTCATTACCGGAATAAATGGAACTGTATTAAACACCGGTACAGAAATGCTTGAAAAAATTTCTGCAATGCGGCCCGGTGATAAAATAACTATTAACTATAACCATGGAGGGCAGGCCAAATCGGCTACGGCAATCCTGAAGGCCTCAACCGGAACTTATGCCAGCATGCGCGAGCAGGTAATTGAGCAACTCGGAGCCGCTTTCGAACCACTCGATATTAATAAAGCCAGAGAGTTAGGTCTCCAGTCCGGAGTTGTTGTAAAATCGTTGGGACAAGGCATTATTTCTGATCAAACCAGGATCCGGGAAGGATTTATTATCACTACCGTGGGTAATACGAAGGTTTCAACGGTAGAGGAATTGAAAAAAGCCCTTATCAGTGCTGGAAGCAGCGCGGTTATTAGCGGAGTATATCCAGCAAATCCACACGCGGTGTATCAATACGCATTAAATGATTTAAATGGTGCAGAATAACTAAAGTTGGTGCAGTGAGTTTTGATAGGTGTCTTTAGTTCTAATTCCCGTCGGTTGACGGGAATTTTTTTATAACACAGTCCAGCAACCTTTTTAATTTTGGATATGAAGATATTAATTATAGAAGACGAAAAGCCACTCCGGGAATCCATCAAAAAATACCTTGGCTACCAGGGATATATATGCGAAACAGCGGATGACTTTGCGTTGGCCCGGGAGAAAGTCGCCACCTTTACCTATGATTGCGTGGTGGTGGATATTGGATTACCGGGGGGAAGCGGCTTTGAGATCATCAAGGAGCTGAAATACCTGGAGTCCAGGGCTGGCATCATTATTATCTCCGCAAAAAATTCGCTTGATGATAAACTAAAAGGGCTTGGCCTGGGTTCCGATGATTACCTTACCAAACCATTTCATTTACCCGAACTCATGGCCAGGATCCAGGCGGTATTAAGACGGCGTAACTTTCAGGGGAGCAAATTCATCCGCTTTAATGAGATATCATTATTCCCTGAAGGCAGGCAGGTAACGGTAAACGATACGGTGGTTGAATTGACCGATAAAGAATATAACTTGCTTGAATACCTGATTTCAAACAAAGGCCGGGTATTGACCAAGCCAGCGATCGCTGAACATATATGGGGAGACGAATACCTGCAGGCCGGCGGCTATGATTTTATATACTCACAAATAAAGAACCTGCGTAAAAAATTGTTGGATGCCGGGAGCGGTGATTATGTAAAAACGGTATATGGTTCTGGTTACCGGTTCACGGACCGTTGAATGATTGAATTTTATAAACGAAGAGCAGTATATGAAGCTACTGACAAAAACAACCCTGTATTTTTTAAGTGCGATGCTGACCTTACTCGGCATCACAGGGTTTTATCTTTTTAAACAATTCAGCAAAGGACTCGATGAACGCAGCGATAAAGAGTTGCTGGCGGGGGAATTGGAATGGGTACGCTACCTTGAGTCCCAGGCTGGCCAGGGTACTGCCTTTATTTTGCGTTCAAAAGAAATTTCCATATTTCCCACCGACGCGCCCCCGGAAGATTACCCGGTTATTTCAAATGCCGGGGACTATACTTATGAGTCTGGCGTAAGGATTCCCTACCGCCAACTTTCGCAGGTTGTATCTATAGAAGGGCTGAGTTATCAACTTACCATTAAGAAATCACAGGAACAAAAAACCGCGTTGATAAAAAGTTTCACCCGCATTATGATGATTGTTTTTGCCGGCTTGTTTCTTGCGACCATCCTTTTCAACTGGGTCATCAGCCGCAAACTCTGGCGGCCATTCAGGCAATCTCTGCAAAAAATAAGAACCGCTGATTTGCAAAAAATGCAAACAATCCATTTTGAAAAAACCAATACCAGGGAGTTCAATGAACTAAACGCTTCGTTAAACTTTATGACGGGGAAAATTTATGATGATTTTTTATCCATGAAAGAATTTACTGAGGATGCTGCACATGAAATGCAGACCCCCATTGCCGTCGTACAGAGTAAATTGGAAATTTTATTACAAGATAATAACCTGACGGCTGAACAGGTAGAAGCCGTTATGCAGGCAGCCGATGCTTTAACCCGCCTCTCAAGGTTAAACCAGGGGCTGCTGTTTTTAGCCAGAATTCAGAATAATCAATATACTGCAGATAGCCTTGTTGACTTTGAAGAAATAACAAGGAAGTACCTGGCTTTATTCAGCGAGCTTATCAAAGAAAAGCAAATTGAAATCAAAACAGATATTACCGGGAAGTTTAAAATACAATTACATTATTTACTGGCCGATTCAATGGTGTCAAACCTGCTTGGTAACGCCATCCGGTATAATTATCCGGGGGGTCAATTAAATGTGACAATTACCGACACACAATTCTGCATCAGCAATACGAGCCAGCTTGATGCGATACCAAAAGATAAATTGTTTAAGCGCTTTAGTTCCACGAAAAACAGGGATATATCTTCCAGTGGGCTGGGCCTCGCCATTGTCAAGAAAATTGCAGAAACAAATGACCTTGAAATCAGTTACAGGATGGAAAATGGAATTCATTTGTTTACGGTGAGTAAAAATAAATAACTGGTTTTATCCTGAAAGTATTGCCCGGCTGGTTGGTATCCAGCATCCAGCATCCAGCATCCAGCATCTAGCACTCCCTTCATAACATATCATGTTTTTTAGGCCGGAATACCGCGGAAATAAAGTTTGGCACAATAGTATCTTTATACACCTCCTTTTTCATAGGGAGGATTTTCTTCCGGGTTCGTTTTGAAGTTGCTGTCCCCGGCAGGTTGATCGGGATGATGATAGCAGTTGGTCTGGACGATTCTGAATCATTGTCTGCAGTTGATAACGGTACCAAAGCTTCATTCATAGTAACTGATTTAAGAGAAAATAAAAAAGCCAAAAAGCCACCCCGGTGGTGATAATTTTTTTCAGCAAACAATCAGTTTAAATAAATACGTTGAATGGAAGCGACCGTGCAGAATCCTAACCGGATATTGACCAAGTTAATGAAAGAAATTCATCTAAAGAAATTTTATAGCCAGGAAATATGAAACTCATGATATGGTTGGGCAGCGGCAGGCGGTAGACTAGATTATATTTTGTCTTTTCATTCCTTTATTTT
>JAOQAL010000364.1 GCA_025963615.1 Chitinophagaceae bacterium
TTTCAATCAGGTCATCGCGGTTGGTCCTCGTCAATTCATCAAATGCGGCGGCACTTTCTGCATTCAGGATAATGCTCACCAGGTTCACAGGATATAAAGTAGAATCGGGAAAGGTCACAGCCTGCACATCGGCGCCGGTTGCCCTGAGTGTTTCAATCACGTTCCATTCCGCTTCACTATTATTTTTCCTGAAATAATTTTCTGCATAAGCGATCCGTAATTTATTCAGCGCTGGTTTTGGACTGTAATTGAAAGCGTGGTCTGTCGCGCCGGCATCTTTTCCGTCGGTTCCTTTAATTGCTGAAAAAACAATAGCGGCATCTTCAGCGCTTCTGCAGATAGGCCCGATTTTATCGAGGCTCCAGCAAAGCACCATCGCGCCTGAGCGGCTGACTGATCCAAAAGTCGGGCGTAAGCCTGTTGTTCCGCAACGATGAGAAGGAGAAACGATGGAGCCCAAGGTCTCCGTACCAATAGCGAAAGGTAAAAGCCCTGCTGCGGTGGCGGCTGCTGAACCAGCAGAGGAACCACTTGAACCCTGTTTTAAATTCCAGGGGTTTTTTGTTTCGCCGCCAAACCATTTATTATTATAAGCCAATGCACCCAACGAAAGTTTAGCGCAAAGAACCGCCCCGGCCTTTCGCAATTGCAGGTAAACAAAAGCATCTTCATTAATAATTTGATCTTTATAGGGAGTAGTGCCCCAGGTGGTTTTATATTCTTTTACTGCGAACAAATCTTTTAATCCATACGGTATGCCGTGAAGAGGGCCGTGGTAAATACCATTTTTTAAATCCTCATCGGCTTGTTTCGCCTGCTTCATCGCCAGTTCTTCGGTTAATGTAATAACGCATTGAAGCGTATCGCCCCATTTTTTTAGTCGGTCGATGAAATATTTTGTGAGATCAACAGAACTTATTTTTTTGTTTTTAATTAGAAATGCCAACTGTGGCAGGGAGAAGAAGGATAATTCATTTTTATTAGAAGGTAATTGAATGCCGGCTGGTTCCCAGTCAATTTTTTCCTGTTTGATGGGTATTGCATATCCATAAGGCGCCGGGCTAAAGGCGAATGGATAAGGAATATCGTTCGCAGGCAACGTGCGGTGCATTCCTTTATATAATCCTGTAAAATGGTTTAATCCATCCAGCATCGAATCAGCTTCGGGTGCTGTAAATTCGAGGTCATATAACTTTACCATGTTCCGGATTAGTTGTAAGGAGTCGGCTTTGGTTTGTGCTCTAGTAATTATCCCTATCCCCAGGAAAAAGATTGCCAGGAAAAATCTCATACCATTTATTTTGTGTAAGTTCAAAGTACGCAAAATAATGGTTACCTTTTTCGCATAAATTTAATTGATATGAGAAAGATCGCTTTTCTTCTTTGGATGGGTTTAGTTTTTTTCGGATGCAGTAACCTGGAAAAAAAACAAACAGGCGGCAATACACCGGTAGCTGTATACTTCAATTACGGCGATTCGGGTCTGCAATCCGCAGGTGTTAAAATGATACCCGTTAAAACTCCCGCCGGAGAATTTAAAGTCTGGACAAAACGGTTTGGCAATAATCCTTCCATCAAAGTTTTGTTGTTGCACGGTGGTCCATCGGGTACGCATGAGTACATGGAATGTTTTGAAAGTTTTTTTCCGAAAGAAGGATTTGAGTTTTACGAATACGATCAATTGGGCTCTTACTATAGCGATCAACCCACCGACAGTAGTCTATGGACAACCGACCGGTTTGTGGAAGAAGTGGAACAGGTGCGGAAGGCAATTGGCGGTAACCGGAATAATTTTTATATACTTGGCAACTCCTGGGGCGGTATTCTCGGAATGCAATATGCATTAAAATATCAGGATAATATGAAAGCACTAATTGTTGCTAACATGATGGCCAGTTGTCCTGATTATGGTAAATATGCAGACAATGTTCTGTCAAAACAAATGGATCCTGGGGTGCTCGCTGAAGTGAGAGCCATTGAAGCAAAGGGTGATTTTGCAAACCCGCGTTATATGGAATTATTGAAACCAAATTTTTATAACCAGCATTTGTGCCGCCTGCCGGTATGGCCCGAAGCAGTTGATCGTTCATTCAAACATACCAATTCCGTTATTTATACCATGATGCAGGGGCCATCTGAGTTTGGTATTGCGGGGCGGTTGGCTAACTGGGATATCAAGGATCGGCTCAAAGAAATTAAAGTTCCGACATTAATGATAGGAGCCCAGTTTGATACCATGGACCCCAAGGCGATGGAAGAGCAAAGTAAGGCGGTACAGAAGGGCCGCTACCTTTATTGTCCCAATGGTAGTCATTTAGCTATGTGGGATGATCAACAGGTATTTATGGGTGGCGTAGTTAAGTTTATAAAAGATGTGGATGAGGAAAGATTTTAGGGGAACAGGTCGCTGAGCTTCATAGCAAATACTTCATTACAGGCTCCTTATTCTGTTATGATCTTTAGGCGGCCCGCTTTGTACCGGCCGAAAGGATGCCGCCCTGGATTTTCTTTGTTTCTTTAAAATGGTCAGTATAGAAACAAGGATAAAGTCGTTGAGAACTTTGCCAGCCGGAGAGTGTATAGATTGCTTTTTGTTGCTTTAAAATATATTGCCTTTAAATTTAGATACCGCAACTGTCTACAAGCTCACTCCTGTCAAAAACTGTCCTTGAATATATTCAGCCACACTGACCAGGTTTTTTGTTTTTTCAAACACGTCTAATTGCCGGTCAGCGCCGGTACCCTGTTCCAGTATTTTATGTACATAAGCCAGGCGATGGCGACTGCCCAACGGGTCTACCACGTCATCTACAAAATCAAGCAATTCATAAATCAGTGCCCGCGTATTTACTTCTTCCTCTTTTCCAAAATCAATTAAATACCCGTCAATACCATACCGGCTTGCACGCCATTTATTTTCATTAATAAGCGGACGGGGGTATTGTATGAAATTCATATTCTGCATCCGCAGTTTGTATATCTTGGTACAGATCGCCTGGAATAACGCTGCTATGGCAATGGTTTCATCGACGGTCATCGGTATATCGCAAATGCGGAATTCAACGGTATTGAAAAAAGGATGTACCCGCAGGTCCCACCATATTTTTTTAGCGTTATCAATACAATTGGTTTTTACGAGCAGTTTTACAAAATTTTCATAAGCTTCTATGCTTTCAAATGCTTCGGGTATGCCGGTGCGGGGAAACTTATCAAACACTTTTGTCCGGAACGATTTATAACCCGTTTTTCTTCCTTCCCAGAAAGGAGAATTAGTACTTAGCGCATATACATGCGGCAGGAAATACCGGGTGGAATTGGCAATATGATTGGCCATTTCCCGGCTTTCCATTCCAACATGCACATGCAAGCCAAAAATGAGATTGCTTCTTGCAGCTTCCTGCAGTTCATTGACCAATTCATTATAACGTACATGGTCCGTTATTAATTGGCTTTCCCAGTGACTGAAGGGATGCGTGCCGGAGGCGCCCATGGCAAAGCCCAAACTGCCGGCAATGTCCGAGATCGTTTTTCGTAAGGTGGATACGTCCTTGTGTGCTTCATCAATATCCGAACAAATATCGGTGCCTACTTCTACCACAGCCTGGTGCATTTCGGCTTTTACTTTGTCCTTTATTATTTTCTGACCCTCATGCACAATTTTTTGTTCATGACTTTTTAATTCATGAGTTTGTGGGTCCAGCACCATGTATTCTTCTTCTACGCCAAGGGTGAAACTTTTATAATTGATTGTTGCCATACTGTTATTTACTGAAATATCTTTAACCTTACTAACTAATCCTTGCCGCGCTTCGCCTGTAATATCATCTCCCGCAGCAGGCATATTTGAGCCGCCTCAGGTCCCTGCCATGTGAACTAAAAACTGAAATATTTCCTTTGAGGCCTGGGATTTAACGATACACCCTAATGTATAATTTTAACCGGCATCTCGTATTTTTATAGCAACGCTGTTTTATTAACGCTGCTCTTTACATATTGACCCCAGGTAAGATTATCTTCTCCCGGTTTATTGCTTAGTGCTTTTTCTATGGCATAGTTAGCGGCTGTTTCCACCACCCATTCGAAATTTTCTTCGCCAACACTGGTGAGTTCCGCATCCGGGGCGGGGTTGCAAAAATCAATTGCGTAAGGCACTCCATTGCGCAAGGCTAGTTCAACTGTATTAAAATCATAGCCCAGGTAA
>JAOQAL010000374.1 GCA_025963615.1 Chitinophagaceae bacterium
ATAAAAGCTTTTTCGAGATTGACGGTTGCACAGGTCCAGTTCCTTTGCCACCTCCCGGTCTGCATGATAGTGTCTCCGGTGATATCGCAGATTTTACTGGTATCTTTTTGTGTACTGGTTACTATATATACCTGGTGGCGCCAGGCCCTGCTGCTTATTTCCTGTCCGGCCGCATAGGCAGAAGGCCAGAAAATTATTTGTGCCCCGTGATCCTTTAAATAATTCCAGCCATCATCATATTTAATGTCGAAGCAGATCTGAATTCCGATTTTGCCAAAATCCGTCTGGAAAACCGGCGGATCAGTCGTGCCGGGCTTTATACCCATTTTCAGTTCGCTTTCGGCGGGCCGGGTCTTATGGTATACCCCGGCTACGTTTCCCTGCCGGTCGATTAACACGGCCGAAATATGGATGTTACCTTCCTGAAGAGCATAGGTGGGACAAATAACATAACATTTATGCATAGACGCAAATTGCAAGAACGGGGTCACAACAGGTCCGGGGATTTTTTCAGCTACGTCTTTAAGCTGGTAGGAATGATCCTGAATATTCGCAAAAGCAAAAATCTCCGGCAAACAGATGATGTCTGGCTGATAGGGAATGATATCCTCCATGATCCCAAGAACTTTTTTAACCATGTCATGGGAATTTGTTGCGGAAATATCCATGATAGAAATGGTGCCTACATTTACATGCCGGGAAGAACTATCAGCAGCCTTTGTATTTGCATCTTGTGCAGCATAATCACTTAGACCGATGGTTGCCGCACCCAGGGATACATCACCTAAAAATTTTCGACGGGAGATATTCGATTGCATCGTTTATGATTTGATTTGTGGATGATAGATTACAAGGACTTTGTGTTATAAATGTAGTACTTACGTTTTATTTCGATAAACATCAGTTCGAATATGGCATGGTCGTTTAGTTAGAAGCTCACCATCGGTATGAGGTGTACGAACGCCGACGGCCCACACAAAACGTTCCGCCGGAACGTCAAACCCCGTTTTTTAATATAGATCTACCCACAAAATGCCCCGCTGGGGCATGGAAGACAAGATGCTGGATACTGGATGCTCGATCCTCGTAGAGGCCACAACGTGCTTAACTCCTTAACTTAATGACATTGCCCGATGGGACATTTCATTAAGCTAAGCGTTTGAATAGCTCTGGAGAAGCAGTTTGTTTACAGTAAGCAACAAATAATGCCCCCGAACTCCAGCTTTCCAAATGGTTATCCAAATCGTATACTGGGGACTAAATGACCCTAAAAGTTTTGCACCATTTTTCATTCTGGCATGTAGTTTTCGGTTTTTAAATAAATTATCACGTATGAAAAATAACCTAACAGGCAAGGCGGCCATTAATATTAATGCTCCTGCCGTAAAAGTATGGGAAGCGCTGACTACCCCTTCCATCATAAAACAATATTTTTTCGGTACTACAGCCATTTCTGATTGGAAAGTTGGAAGTCCGATTATATTTAAAGGAGAATGGGAGGGAAAGACTTATGAGGACCGGGGCTCTATAATAGAAATGATTCCGAAAAAGCTGTTTCGCTATAGCTACTGGAGCTCCATGTCGGGCATGGAAGATAAGCCGGAAAATTATGTAACCATCACATATAAATTGTCAGAAAAAGATAACAGGACATTACTTACTGTAACCCAGGAAAATATTCCTGATGAAAAATTGAAAGAGCATTCAGAACAAAACTGGAATAAAGTACTTGGGGACCTCAGGCAATTAATAGAAAAACAGTCTGCGCCCAGAGAAAAAACTACCGCCTGAAATAGTGTGGCGGTTCTTTAAAATTTTTACCGGAGGCTGTCTCATTAATATAATTTTAAAATAATCCGGCAGAGAGGTTAAGAAAGCAGCCATTGATTCTTAACCGTTAATTTCTTTGCGTTCTTTGCTTCTTTGCGACCTTTGCGTGAAACATTGCCGGGTCAGGTAAAGCGTTCCTGCAATAAAGCTGCCCGCAAATAATAACCGTCTGAAACCCCCTTTCAGAAAGCCTTTAAGAGTTTTTACTTAGCATTAGCTGATAGTAACCTTCCTCCCAGAATATTATAAGAGATCGCATACTGCATAATAGAATTGTGACGTTATTTTGCCGTGTACAATCACCAATGAATATGGAAAACCTGACTTTACGCAGCTGGCCTAAAATTAACTTTGTTCCCCGCCGGCTTTCTCCAGCTGCATGGCTCACTGTTACTTATTTGTTGATAAGTGTTTTGTGGATACTGGGAAGTGATCGTATAGCAGCCATTATTTCTGGAGACGACAGGCTGTTGTTGGAAAATATCCAGGCTGCCAAAGGTCTTTTTTTTGTTTTAATTTCTTCTACTGTTCTCTTTATTCTCAGTCGTAAATTTTATAATGATCTCCGCGCATCGTTTCAGCAACAGGAAGCGATACAGGCAAAATATAATGCCGTAAATGAAGTGAGCCGGGATGGTCTTTTTGATTGCGACCTTATGAGCAGGAGAGCAAGGATAAATAATAAAATGAAATTCTTTTTTCCTTTTAATAGTAATGAAGTAGATGATTTTTGGGAGAAATACCAAAAACGGATTCATCCCGATGACAGCAGCCGCCTATTACATGAATTTGAAACACTGGTTGATTCCGGCAAATCAACCTGGCTGAGGGAATACCAGTTACTTGGACGGGATAATAAATACTATACCGTTATCAGCAATGTGTACATCATCCGTGATACGGTCACCGGTGATGCAGTGAGGCTGATAGGCGCCTTACATGATATAACCGAACTGCGCAACCTGCAGGCGGAAAATTATGAACAGCGGCTCTGGCACAAACAACAGATGACAGACGTAATTATTCGGGCGCAGGAAAATGAACGGGACCGATGGGCCGTTGAACTGCACGATAATGTATGCCAGGTATTGGGTGTTGCAAAAATGTACCTGTCGGAAATTGGTCCGCACAACGCATCTTCGGAAGCTCTTTTACCAGAAGCAAATAAAATGATATCACTGGCATTGGATGAAATACGCCAGTTATCCTACAGCATGAAACCGCCGTCATTTGATAAAATGACGTTATCAGAATCTATCGACAACCTGGTGTCGAATGTAAGACGGATTAAGCCATTTGTTTTTTCGCTGAATATGGATCATTTTCAGGAACAACAGGTTGCTGATGACCGGAAACTTTTAATATACCGGATCATCCAGGAGCAACTGAGTAATATTGTAAAATATGCAGCAGCAGGTAAGGTAGATGTAACAGTAGCGATAGATCGAAGCCGTGAGATTCATGTAACAATAAAAGATAACGGTCAGGGTTTTGATCCACACCAGGTAAAAGCCGGCATTGGACTTCGCAATATTGAGAGCCGGATCCAGGCTCATAGAGGAATATTAAAAATACAGTCATCACCCGGATCAGGTTGTACCCTGTTTGCGTCTTTCTCACTATAGGTTTTTATTCACGGGCTTTGTATATATGATCGTGCATGTTAACTATAACCGGCATTCGCCGGTTTGGTTGATCCGGTGTCGTTGAAAAATTGATCTGTCACCAACTACTGTTCAATGTATAACTGAAATCCTCATCGCCTACCAATAGTTTCCCCTGTGCATCAGTAAACAACAGAATATGCTCGTCCGCTTTTAAAAGATAGAGGAACCCATTTCCCTTATCATCATTCAACTGGTAAATAACTTCACCATTTTTTCGCCTCATGATTTTCCAGTTCCCCTTTCTGCCACCTTCTTTGCGATATGGAGTTCCATAAACTTTATAAGTGCCTGGTTCATTCTTTACAGCATTGGCATATAAAACGATATACCATTTCAATTTGTAGCACAAGGCGCCGGGAGCCATGATGCCTGGTACCCCGCAAGGCGTTCGTCCTTCAAAACCCATCGAATCTCTCAAACCAGTTTGCTTTGCGGTCACGTTGATTTGATCACTGACCGATGGCGTGATATTGTTAAGTGTATAACTCCATCCTCCGTTTCCGATCAACAGGCTGTTGTCTGCATTCAGTACATGAAGCAGGTCGGTATTAAGTTCGACCATCATTAATGTTTTATTACCGCTTTTAAGCCGGAGATAATTTTTTTCTTTTTTGAGTTCACCAGTTAATTCAATCTTGTTGCCACCGTCTATAAAACCATTGCTGTTGGGTTTGCTAATTCCGTAATGGCAATTCAGGATATACTGGTTATCATTCAATATCAATTTCCACCGGATGAAATCTATAGAATCGGCTAACGGTATTCCCAGAAAGGATCTTACTAAGGATGCAGCCGGTGTGCTGGCTATAAAGGTTCTATCTTTTCCATTGGCACAGGAAAAAATAAGAAGACTCAGTAAACAGGATACAATTGCTTTCATACTCCTTTATTTTAGTCAAACTTCAGATAAGTTAGCAGCTTTTGCAACTCAACTCCATCTCCGGTATTATTTTCTTGATGAAAGGAATATCTCAATTGTAAAACGGTCGATCAGGACCAGGCGGTTTTAACTTCAGTTGAAGGTGAAAATAAAATTATAGCTGTTCTTACTATATTCCAATTAACAGACTATTCCCATTCTTTGCGTAAGTTCTTTGAAGCGGGGGTCCGATTTCAGTTCATGTAGCATTGGATACCTGATGCAGAAGATCATGCCGAGGCAGGCAATTCCTACCCGTTGTTCATAGGTCTTATTTAGGTAGTGAAAGGCCAGGTCAAAGTCTTTAAACCCGCAATACAAAAAAGCATAGTCCATATATAATATAACACCAGGTTCAGTTTTTTCTCTTTCTTTTATTTTTTCCAGACATTCCAGCGCTTTGTCGATATGGCCTGCTGCTGCATAGGCATGTCCCAGTGAACTGAGCCCTTTAAGGGGATGTCCTACCAGACTGTGATAATGTTCAAAATCTTTGATTGCTTTTTCATAATCACCATTGGCCAAATGGATCATTCCTCTGCCTTCAAAGCCCCTGCGATAAGACGGATCCATCTCGATGATCTTATCATATTGCATCAAGGCCTCGGTAAAACGACCGGCAAAAGAATAGGCATCCCCGAGGTTACTCATCAATGGCAGCGATAGCGGATCGAGTATCACAGCCTGCTGCATTTTTTCTATCGCTTTATTAAATTCACCCGTCGCAATGAGCAGCCAACCGTGTACCTGGTTAATAAGCGAGGAGTTAAGACTCAGACTTAATGCTTTATTCAGGGAAATCTCAGCGCCTTCAAAATCCCAGTTATGAAAAAATTTAATGGTTGCCAGGGAGAGATGCGATTCAGCATGGTCCGGGTCCAGTTCTATTGCTTTCAACGTAAGGTCTTTTGCTTTCGAAAAAGCTTCTGTCGGTTGCATCAGTCCGCAAGAACCCATAAATGAATAACAATAAGAAAGTGCACAGTAGGGCAGGGCAAATGTGGGGTCGAGGCGGATGACTTCTTCAAATGTTTTAATGGCCTTGCTAATATCTTCAGGATTTGATTTGTTCCAGTAATAGCGTCCTTTGAGATACAGGTTATAGGCGTCTATATTTTCCGTTGCCGGTTTTATGATGGTTTCCTTGGCTGATTTCAGCGCAAAATTTTCTTTAAGCCTGTTTACTATTTTTAGGGATATTTCATCCTGTACCTGGAAAATATCTTCGACATCGCTGTCATACACTTCCGACCAGATATGATAACCATCCGTGGTATTAATCAATTGTGCCGTGATTCTTACTTTTTTCCCTGCCTTCCGCACACTGCCTTCCAGTACGGTGGATACGCCGAGCTGGATACCGATCAGTCTGATATCTTCATTTTTTCCTTTAAATGAAAAGGAAGAAGTACGGGCTGTTACTCTCAATCCGTCTACATGGGTAAGCGCATTGAGAATCTCTTCTGAAATGCCATCGCTGAAATATTCATTTTCCGGGTCAGCGCTCATGTTCACAAATGGAAGCACAGCAATACTTTTTTCTGTCCCGGCCTTGAACCCGATCTGGGCGGGGGAGGGGATGTTTAACCCTTCATTGGATATTGCATAGAGCTCTACCTGGCGTTTCACGTTTTTAAGGTTAAACTTTCCGAGCAGGGAGGTCGTTATATCTTTTTGATTTTTTACTTCATCAAAAACTTTATCCGAGATGAGAACGGCTCCGGAAAGTGATAAAGCTTCGATGCGTGAAGCAAGGTTAACGCAATCTCCATACACGCCTTGCTGATCGTAGACAATATCGCCGGAATGAATGCCGATCCTCAATTGTACTTTCGGATCTTTTTGCAGATCGTTCTGGATCTTTACGGCGCACCTTACAGCGTCAATAGCACTACCGAAAATACTGAGTGTTCCATCCCCAAAATATTGAATGATTTTTCCATGGTGAGCAGGAATAAAAGTTTCTAACGCCTGCCGCTGACGGTCTCTCAAGATTTTTGCACGTCCCTCATTATCCTGCATCATCGCGGTATAACCCGTCATGTCAGCAAACATGATTGCCGCGAGCTGTCTTACCTGCGTTCCAGGAGCTATGACCTCTGTTGCAGAATTTTGCATTATCCAGGTTTGATGCCGGGTGAAGAAGAAATACAGTTTAGTTGATAAGTAAATTTAAAACAAATAAGCTTAAATCCCTGCCTGGTTCTTGTTTGTGATAAAATAAAGGTCTAAAGACATTCTCTGTGCCACCGTGCCGTGGTTCAAAACCAGGGTTTCCGAAAACTGAACCCACCTCAATTGATCGAAGGGTTCTTGAACTTTTTGAACTAATAAACGTCTAAACTTTAAAGACATTCTCTGTGCCTCCGTGCCCCTGTGCCGCTGTGTTTCAAAACATTTAACCTCTAAAATGCCTAAGTAATAATTTGACTTCTAGGTTATGGGGGGATAAAATACAATTTTGGAACACTAAGACACCGAGGCCCAGAGGCACGGAGGACGACTAAGATTATAAGTTTAGAAGTTTCGGGTCTCCGAAAACAGAAGCCTGTCTCAATTTACCGAAGGATTTCTGAACTTTTGAACTAATAAACTTCTAAACTTGTAAACTTATCTCTGTGTCTCTCTGTGCCACCGTGACTCCGTGGTTCAATTTCCGAAAACTGAAGCCCACCTCCATCTATCGAAGGGTTTCTGAACTTTTGAACTAATAAACTTCTAAACTCTAAAGACATTCTCTCGGCCATTAAATACAATATTCTGGCTTAAATTGCTGCGAATCTTATTGAGTATTAAAAACTGTATCGTTAAATTAATTTAGTTTCTCTTTCTATCTAACCAGGCTATATGAAAAAAGTAATTATCATCTGCACAACGGTTTTCATTCTTAAAAGTTTCGGATTCTCTCAATCTTATAGAGGACAGGTTGATTCGTCATTACTACCCCAAAAGGGCTCTGCGCATTATATACCTGAATATACCTTCGATGTTGCCACTGACCCAGGCGCCTGGACAAAAGAACGGACCGGAATGCATGTTGCATTCGGTTCGGAAGAAGAATTATATTTCAGAACAGATGTTCCCTCCATAAAAAATGAATCCGCATTATGGGAAGCAACGGGTTGGAAAGGGGAGCGGCTCAATACACAAATTATAGTATGGTCGCCAGATACTTTACAACAAGTGCGGTTTACCGTAAGCGATTTTAAAAATGAAAAAGGCAACCGGCTGAGTAAGTCCAATATCCAGCTCAACATGGTGAGGTATGTCCTGGCCAACTACCCCTATGGTTCACCTGACGCCATTTGTGGCGAAACCCCTTACAAGAATGGTTTCCTGATGCCGGATCGGTTCGAGGCATTCGATCGTTTTGATGTGCCTGGCAGAACGGTAAGACCAGTATGGCTTTCCTGCAATATTCCTTCCAATGCGATACCCGGAACATACCATGGAACGATTGAAGTGAACGCAAAAAATGAACATGTGGTGTTGAATCTAAAGATCCATGTGCAGAAACAATTGTTGCCCAAACCACATGATTGGAAATACAGGCTGGACCTTTGGCAAAATCCGTGGGTGATCGCAGACTATTATCACGTAAAGCCGTGGAGTGAAGAACACAAAGTATTGCTGAAAAAGCATTTGAAGTTATATGCAGATGCGGGAGGAACCTATATCACTACCTATGGCGTACATTCTCCATGGGGCGATAATGAATATGCCATAGAAGGAGGGATGATTGAATGGATAAAACAGAAGGAGGGTTCCTGGAGATTCGATTATACTGTGTTTGATCAATATGTTGAACTGGCCATGAGCCTGGGCATTGATAAAGCTATCACGATTTATACACCGCTTCCCTGGGGTGAAAGATTTCGCTATAAGGATGAAGCAAGCGGTAATTACGTTAATGAACAATGGCTGCCTTCTTCAGATGCTTTTAAAAATAACTGGAATGTATTCCTATCCAATCTGAAAATACACCTGGAGAAAAAAGGATGGTTCAGCAAAACTTATCTTGGCATCAATGAAAATGCCATGGACCAAACGCTGGCTGCCATAAAGATGGTGAAGGCCCATTCAGCTGGCTGGAAGATTACCTATG
>JAOQAL010000385.1 GCA_025963615.1 Chitinophagaceae bacterium
GTTCCTTCCGATCAGAACTGGTATAAAGAACACCTGATCGCCTCCCTGGTATTTGAAACATTGAAGTCACTGGATATGCAATACCCGGGCTTAAAAAAATAATGTCTTTTTTTAGGGAAAAGTTGATACATTCAATAAAGGGTTTTTGTTAAATAACTAAAACAAACATTATGGGAATGCTCAGGGAATTTAAAGACTTTGCATTAAAAGGTAATGTCGTTGACCTTGCCATTGCAGTAATTATTGGCGGTGCATTTGGCACCATCGTTTCATCTCTTGTAGACGATGTTGTTACGCCCTTACTGCTGACTCCCGCGTTAAAAGCGGCCAATGCTCAGGATCTGGACAAACTTGCGTGGGGGGCTGTTAAATACGGCAAATTTATTGCTGCCGTTATCAAATTCATAATTATTGCCTTTATCTTATTTCTCCTGGTCAAAATGATGAATAATTTAAAGAAAAAAGATCAGGCCGCGCCTGTTGCAACGCCCGAAGATATTATACTGCTTCGCGAAATACGGGACGCATTAAAAAAATAAACCTTTCATTAATCTGCCTATCAGAAAATTTAAAAGTTCCTGATAAGGAAAACGAAGTAACTATGAAAAAAATCATTTTCATCTTTGCCACTGTATTGTCGACATCTATCGTATCGGCACAGGATAAAACGGTAAAAGACCTTCAGGGGGATGCCGGAAAAGCCATAAACAAAGATCCTGGTGATACGATACCCAAAATATGGAAAACCGGTGGTTTAATGACGCTGAATGTAGGACAGGGATCATTAAGTAACTGGGTGGGCGGGGGTGATAAGTTTTCGCTTTCCCTGATATCCTTTCTCAATGTGTATGCATTTTATAAAAAAGGTAAGCATGTATGGGATAATAATCTTGACCTCGGATACGGTTTTGTAAATACTACCAGTCTTGGACAACGAAAAAGTGATGACAGAATTGATCTGTTATCGAAATATGGCTATGAAATAGCACCCAAGTGGTACCTGAGCGGGTTGTTCAATTTTCGCACACAGTTTGCAAAAGGCTATAGTTACAGTAAAGATAGTTTAGGCAGGGATTTGAGAACCCTGAGCTCTTCTTCGTTCGCACCAGCCTATGTTTTGTTGTCATTGGGTTTTGATTACAGGCCGGTGGATTATTTTTCTGTTTTTATTTCTCCGCTTACAGAAAGATGGGTTATTGTAACAGATGACAGTCTTTCCTCCGTCGGCGCCTATGGTGTAGTACCGGGAAAAAAATCAATAAGCGAGTTTGGAGCTTTTTTAAGCGCAAAATTCAACAAGGAAATTGCTAAGAATATTGTGTATACGTCGAGGCTGGACCTGTTCTCCAATTATAAAAGCAATCCACAGAATGTCGATTTATATTTCACGAATGTGTTGGCTATGAAAGTGAATAAATATATTGCTGCCAATATAGCATTGGATCTTTTGTATGACGATAATGCCATTAAACGCCTACAGGTAAGGCAACTTTTGGGTATTGGGTTATCGGCAAAATTTTAGCAGACAACAAGTGGGTTTTTGTGTAGAAAATGAGCCTAAACCCGGAAATATTTCCCTTATTTTTGTGAAGTCCTGTTCCATGACAGGACTTTATTTTTAAATTTTTTTGAGTGTCTACCAATATATCTTACCAGATAAAATTGCCGCAGTTTGAAGGCCCCTTTGATCTGTTGCTGTTCTTTATAGAAAGAGATGAACTGGATATTTACAATATACCCATTACAAAAATAACCAACGATTTCCTGGATTTTATTCATAGCCAGGAATCATTGAATATTGAGCTTTCCAGTGAGTTTATTCTTTTTATTTCAACGCTTATGCGCATTAAGGCGAAAATGTTGTTGCCACGGAAAGAAATTGATGCACTGGGCAATGAAATAGATCCCCGGCAGGAACTGATCAATAAAATACTGGAATATAAGCGCTTTAAAGAAGCCTCATCGCAAATGGCCGGGATGGAGGCCTTGCGGATGCTAATGATAAAGCGGGGAAATATACAAAAGGAATTATCACAAATAGGTGAAGAAGCCGTAGACGGAACTGAAATTCAGAACATCACGCTGTTTAAACTCATGAAGGCTTTTGAACGAACCATGCAGAAATATTCTGACAGGCTCAACAAACCCGTTCATACCGTTGTTCAGTATAATTATACTATGGAGCAAAGCCGTGATCTGGTTTTGTCGCAGGCCAGGCAGGATAGAACCTTATCATTTGAAAAGATATTCGGGAACTCGGAAAACAGGGTTCATGCCATTTTTCTTTTTCTGTCATTACTGGAATTAGTGCAGCAGAAATTTTTAAAGATCATGATCGGTGAGGGGAAGAATAATTTTATTATTGAATACAATGAGCCAGAAAACAGGCTGGCTGAATTTGATGAAGAACAGCAATCAGGTTCTTAAATATAAACTCAAATCTTTTTTAAATTTTTATCATTATGAAACGTTTTGCAACAGCAAATTGGAAAGGTTCCGGTAAAGACGGAAATGGAAGAAATACTACACAATCCGGCGTATTGAATAATACACAGTATTCTTATAAAAGCCGTTTTGAGGACGGCGTTGGTACCAACCCGGAGGAATTGGTAGCCGCTGCACATGCTGGCTGCTTTACCATGAAGCTCAGTTTTGTATTAAATGCAGCCGGTTTTACGGCTGATAATATTGATACAAAATGTACCATTACGTTGGATAACGGAGCTATTACAGAAAGTCATTTGGAAGTAAGGGCTACCGTGCCAGGTCTTGATAAGGCAAAGTTTGAAGAATCTGTGGCGGATGCCAAAGCTAATTGCCCCATCAGCAAACTGCTGAATACGACGATTACGCATGAGGCTACTTTAGCTTAAAATATATCTCCCTGATTATTGAGTGTTGATTACCGTTATGATAGCCCACACGGCTGGTAATTAACACTCAATATTTAAATAGCCAGCCGTTTCATTATTAAACTTAGAATATTAATCAAATATCCAAAGCAGTACCGGTTTTTTCGAATGATTGATAACGGGTTTTAATTGTTCCAGGAACCGGGTAGAAACCATCGGGCAACCCCGGCTGTTGCAGATTGGTAAAGGATCAATCTCTTGTTCCGGCACACAGGTATAGGAATGCAATACAACCGTTCTTTTAAATGCATTGCTGTTAAAAGAATCTAATCCATAAAGTTTATAGGCGACTCCAAAATTCCCAACATAAGGGCGTCCAATTTTGAATTTGCCGGCGCAACTACAGCCGCTGTTTATTTTATTAGAAAATGCCGGCTCCGGTTTAAAACCATCATTGCAACTGCCATGGGCTACAAGACCGGAAAGTAAAATAGAATCGTTCCTGGTATCAAAAACGAAGAATCTTTTTTTACCAGATTCGATACTCATGTCAATCAGAAAGCATATTTCTTCATTATAATTATTTTTCCTGGCGAAGTTTTTAAGTAGTTCAGATTTTGCTTTAAGCCTTGCAACGGTTTCCGGAGAACTTTTTATGGTGGCCTCTGATCGCTGCTTTATTGGCATTTCAAATTTTGGCTTATACCAAAAAAAATAGAGTGGTGTAAGAAATGCAAGGATTGTAAGAAGTACAGTCAGCCCGGTTTTAGGAAGCATCTGCAGAATGTTAAGTAATGAATCAGATTCTTACCGGATGCAATTCCATATTTCTTTTTGCAATGAAAAGTTAAAACCTGTTTGGGAAATAAACCCGGTGAGAATATTATCCGGGTACTTGATTTACGGTTACTTTATCTTTCATCATTTGCCGTATAGCATCTGTAATGGCAGGGGTATCATAACCGCATTCACGCTGCAGTTCTTTAGGAGTGCCGTGTTCCACGATGCGATCCGGTATACCGAGTATTTTTATTTCATTTTTATAATTGTATTTCGCCATAAATTCAAGAATGGCGCTTCCAAAGCCACCCTCAACGGTTCCATCTTCTACCGTCAATAATTTTTCATATTTGCGGCAGGCTTCATGCAGTAAATCTTCATCCAGGGGTTTGGCGAAACGCATATCATAGTGCGCGGGAGTTAAACCATCCGTCTTTACATCGCGGATAGCCGCCGCCGCAAAGTTGCCGGGATGGCCCAATGAAAGAATGGCGATATCGGTTCCATCTTTTATTTTACGTCCTTTCCCGATTTTAATTTCTTTCATTTCCGTTTTCCATTCAGGCATCACACCTTCGCCTCTCGGATAGCGGATAACAAAAGGCTTATCCGTTGAATCCAGTTGCGCAGTGAACATCAGGTTTCTTAATTCACTTTCATTCATGGGGGCACTGATAATCATATCCGGGACGCAACGCATATAAGCGATATCGTAAGCGCCATGATGCGTAGGGCCATCTTCTCCCACGAGTCCGGCACGATCCAGGCAAAAAATAACAGGTAATTTCTGGATAGCTACGTCATGCACTACCTGGTCGTATGCACGTTGCATAAAAGAAGAATATATGTTGCAAAACACTTTCATGCCTTGTGTAGCCATGCCTGCGCTTAACGTGACGGCATGTTGTTCACAGATACCCACATCGAATGCCCGGTCAGGCATTTTGTCCATCATAAATTTTAACGAGGACCCGGAAGGCATTGCAGGAGTAATACCAACTATCTTTTTGTTTTTTTCTGCCAGCTCGATAATCGTATATCCAAATACATCCTGGTATTTGGGAGGTTGTGGGAGTTCGTATTTCTTTTTCACTATTTCGCCGGTCACTTTATCAAAAAGACCGGGTGCATGCCATTTTGTTTGATCCTTTTCAGCCAGGGTATATCCTTTTCCTTTGGTGGTGATGATATGTAACAATTTAGGCCCGGGAATTTTGCGGAGGTCTTTAAGCGTTTCTGTAAGTTTGGCGATATTATGGCCATCAATGGGGCCAAAATAACGGAGCTTCAATGATTCGAATAAGTTGGCGCTGCTGCTCACCATCCCCTTCATTCCCTCTGTCAGCTTATGCACCATGGCTCTTGAAAAATTCTTTCCTACGGGTAGTTTACCAAGAAGTTTCCAAACATCATCTTTTACTTTGTTATAGGTAGGGGATGTTGTAATATCGGTCAGATATTCTTTCAAGGCGCCCACATTAGGGTCAATGCTCATGCAGTTATCGTTCAAAACGATCAGCACATCACTGTCTGCTACACCGGCATGGTTCATAGCTTCAAAAGCCTGCCCGGCTGTCATCGCGCCATCACCAATTACGGCTACCGTTTTTCTGTCCGTCTCACCTTTGTATTTTGCCGCCATCGCCATACCTAATGCTGCAGAAATAGAGGTGGAGGAATGACCTACGCCAAAAGTATCATATTCACTCTCACTTCGTTTAGGAAACCCGCTCAACCCTTTATACTTTCTGTTGGTACTGAAATTATCACGGCGGCCGGTCAGGATTTTGTGGCCGTAAGCCTGGTGGCCCACATCCCATACTAATTGATCGTATGGCGTGTTGTAGATATAATGCAGGGCAACAGTAAGTTCCACTACCCCAAGACTAGCGCCGAAATGTCCACCATGGATGCTAACCACATCAATAATATATTGCCTCAGCTCATCACAAACCTGGTGCAACTTTTCACGGGGT
>JAOQAL010000389.1 GCA_025963615.1 Chitinophagaceae bacterium
AATTTGCGCATCCGTTACAACCGAAGGATTCTGCATTACAATATGAAATACGATCGGGACGGTTATAGTAGTGGCTCCAACTTTCAGCTCCTGTTGATTTTTCAGGCGTTGCTGAATCATCCGGCGAAGTTCTGTTTCTTTTTTTGCGAAAACCGCGCGCAGCGAGGGATTGTGGCTAAACCTTTTTTCAAGCAGTGGCATCGTGCCGCACCGTTGCTGGGCGTGCAGATTTAAAACAACAACTGAAAAAACACTAAAGACAAGGACATTCTTAAGCAGGCTTGTTTTCACCGGCGATTTTTTAGTAATAACGGTAAATTAATCGAATTATTCAGAAAAAAGGATAAAGGGTGGTTTTTTAGTAAACTGGTTTTCAAATTGTCCTGAAAACGCCCCTATGACTGACAGCCTGTTTACAGGTTTAACCGTTCCTTTTTAGAAACGTGAAAACCGCTGCAGGAGCCTGCTTTCAGGTTAAATAAACCGACGAATCCTGTATTAAAATCTATTTTCGGGAACCGGGTACTCCAGAAAAAATAGGGCCCGCTGTAATAAAGAGCGCGTTTTAAAATAAACCTGCTGCGTTGGAATAGAGTATAAATGAAAACAGCCTTCATTATTGAAAGCTGTTTTCATGATAAATTAGGTTTCGTTAGTTTAATTAACGGCTTATGCCAATACCTTTTCCGAAATTGCTCCGGTCTTTTTATTTTTTATTATTACTTTCCTTGCACCATAATGTGTCATTTCTTCTTTGATCAGGTAATTATCAGCATCATATTCCACCAGATTACTGGCTTTTCCAATGCCTTCTTTTCCGCGCCATACATCCAGCTTCACAGGTTCCCACAGTTTTGTTTTTGCACTTTTGTAGGCAGCATCAATAACAGCGTTCACGATATAGCCATCATAAAATGTTTCGCGGGGCGCCGTCCCATTTTCTATTGAATTAAACATATCGGCAAACATATGATTGTAGCCTAAATCATTTATCTCATCACCTACAGGGAATAACCATCCGGTGTTGCTTTCTGCTTTTTCTGCTACGTAATCCGCCCCTTTACCGGTGGTGAACATTTCTAAGCCCGTCCGCAAAAAGTTATTGATCCATATCGTTCCTTCTGTTCCCATTACCTCATCGCGCAGGTCCAGGCCACCGCGGAATGTCCAGCTCACCTCGAACTGTCCGATGGCACCATTTTCATATTTTACTAAACCAATAGCATGGTCTTCTGCATCAATGGGTTTTACCTGGGTGTCCGCCCAGCACATGACCTCTATTGGTTTTATGTCCTTCCCAATAAAGCTTCTGGTAATCTCCACGCAATGACAGCCCAAGTCTAAAATACAACCTCCACCGGCCAGCTCAATATTCCAGAACCAGTCGCTATGCGGGCCCGGATGTGTCTCCCTTGATTTGGCCCATAAAATTCTGCCAAGGGCGCCATTTTTTACACTTTCAAACGACTTAATAAATTTTGGGGTATATACAAGGTCCTCGAGATAACCATTGAAAATGCCCGCTTCTTCCACTGCTTTCAGCATCTTTAAGGCTTCTTCACCATTACGGCCGAGCGGCTTGGTAGTCATCACGGCTTTTTTATGCTTGCAACAAAGCATCACAGCATCTATATGTACATTATTGGGCAGCGCGATGCAAACCACATCCACATCAGGATTTGCAATGGCTTCTTCCATATCCGTTGTCCATTGTTTGCATCCGTAATCGGCGGCAAACTTTTTCGCATTTTCTTCTTTGCGGGCATAAATGCTCACAATTTTGTCTTTACTTCTCTGTCCATGGAGGGAATCTGCGTAGAACCGCCCGATAAAACCCGAGCCAAGCATAGCAATACGTTGCATGATTTTTATTTTTTTGAGTTAAAATTTTGTATTTAATTATGGCCTGTTTTTCCGGATATTTATCATACCCGGGTTAGTTTATTCCGGGTATTATCGCGGAAAAACAGGATAAACAACAATAAAACGACTACAGCGATACCGGCTGGTACCAGCCACACATGGGTCCAGTTGGTAACAGAGCCAGCTCCTTCACCGGTAGTATACTTTTTTTGAACTTCTCCGGAAATGATGGAACCAATAAACATACCCAAGCCGTACGTTGCAAGAGAAATTAAACCCTGGGCCTGCGACTTTATTCTCTCTCCTGCTTTGAGATCAGTATAAATCATCCCGCTTACAAAAAAGAAATCAAAACATAAGCCATGTAATATAATACCACCGTATAGCATCCATTCACCCGAAGTGGCATTGCCATAACCAAAGAATGCAAACCTTACGATCCATGCAAGCAGGCCAATGATCAATATATTTTTTATGACAAATCGTTTATAGGAAAATGGTAAAAGCAGCATAAAAAACACTTCCGACGCCTGTCCGAGTGACATTTTGTTTTCTACAAAAAAAGTATCAGGAAGCGCCTGTCCCGGATGAGCTGCGATAAAAGCGGTTTTGTATGCATCCGTTATTGAGGGATTGCCCATGGCATAATAAAAGGAAAGTGGAATACAAATAAGGACAGATGAAATGAAAAATATAGTAAACGATCTGTCTTTAAATAATACGAAGGCATCTTTACCGATAATCTGCCCAAAACTAACCGGCCCTTTTATAGAAGGTGGCGTAGGCGGCAGTGTGAACGAATACAAGCCCATAACAATTGCCGTAATCATCGAAACATAAAAAAAGATATTCTTATCGCCCCAACCCATATATCCGATGAGGTTCGTTACGGCTATCCAGGCAAGAGTACCCAGTACCCGGATCGGCGGAAACTCTTTTTCCGGCGCCTCCATCTGGCGCATGGCAATAGAACTGGTGAGCGCAATAGTAGGTGCAAAGGTGAGACAGTACAACAACATCAGCCAGAAAAAACTGTCGTAATCGGTCGTTTTAGCGAGTATGAATAAAATAACGGCACCTGCAAGATTTAAAACGCCCAATACTTTTTGCGCGGAAAAAAAACGATCCGCCAGCATGCCTACCAAAAAAGGAGACAGGATCATGGCAACAGAGAATGTGGAATAGATCTTGCCAACCTGTGCTCCGTCAAAATTTATAGCAAAGAGATATTTTGAAAGCTGCCCGTACCATGCACCCCAAACGATAAACTGCAGGAACATCATGGCTGAAAGCTGAATCTTGGTTGTTGTTTTCATGTAACTGTTAAGTTGGTTTAGTTGATTTATTAAGTTCTTTTTCTGGTCTCATTTTATAGTCGACCCAGCGACTGTTATGTATTTTTGCATTGCGTACAAAAGGGTACAGGATCAAACCTGTGAAACCGGAAAAAGAATCGAAAAATTACTAAACAAAATCAAAAGACCAAGATATTTTTTATAGACGTATTTTGCAGCGCTATGAGACCAGCAGAAGATACATACCGGCATAAAGGGTTACGTAAAAAACTCGTGGATATTGTCC
>JAOQAL010000425.1 GCA_025963615.1 Chitinophagaceae bacterium
CACCTACAGCCTTACCAAAAAAAGAAATTATCAACGTTTATGGGGCACCGTAAGCGGTGCATTGGTAGCACTGCTTCTTTTATATTTTATAGAAAATAAAACCGTCCTTTTTATCCTGCTTATTGTCCTGATGACCGGTACTTATAGCTTTTTGCGAAGTAATTACCTGGTAGGGGTGCTGTTTACTACAGCCTATGTATTGTTATTATTTCACCTGGTATACGGGGGTAATTTAAAAACCATCTTCCTGGACCGGTTGATCGATACCGGCCTGGGGTCGCTCATTGCCTTTCTCGCCAATTTCTTAATTGTGCCAGCCTGGGAAAAAGAAAAGATCAAAGATTACATGATTGCGGCACTGGAAAATAATATCGCCTATTTCCAAAAAGTATCCGCAGCATTCACGGGAAAACCGGTATCCATGGAGGAGTATAAAAAAAGCCGGCAGCATGCTTTTGTTGCATTGGCGAATCTTGGTGATGCCTTCAGCCGCATGTTGGAGGAACCAAAGTTCCGTCAATATAATAGTCAGCAGATCCATCGTTTTGTGGTACTCAATCATACACTCACTTCACATATCGCCACCCTGGCCCATTATGTAATGCCTTTGTCTGTCAAATATGCCTCTGAGGATTTTAATTCCATCATTCGGGCCGATATCGCACAATTGGAGTCAGCATTGGATACACTGAAAGGTATAAACGCTAATGAAATCGCAGAGAGCACCAGTGAGAACGCGGTTTCTCACAAAATCAATGAGCGGCTGAAGGACATGCTTTACAAACGCAAACAGGAACTGAATGAAAAAATATTCGATACCGAAACCCGCCAGTCATTGGGGGAACTCAAACCGGTTGTGGATCAGTTCAATCTCATTTCATCTATAGCAGTAGATTTAAAAAAGCTGAGTAGGGAAATAAAGGTTTGATGATTTTACAGTCAAAATAACCAATCTGGCATTTGCCGGCATAACATTTATCAATGTATAGGTTCTTAAATGTAATCACCAAAAACTATTTCTTAAAATTAGGGTGGCGACTCTTACGCTTTCAAAAATCACAAACAGTATTGTACATGGGCAAACCCCAAAGTAGAGAGAAGAAGGTAATTATTTAAAAAAAAAGGAAATCTATGTGCTCTATGGTGCCTGTGTGGTTCATCAATCAAAAAGAAAGCAGAAACTTATAATAAAATTATATATTCATTCAACGACCAGAAAAATTTACTTGCACTATGAAGAAATCAAGTCTGTATATATTGGCCTCCTTTTTTTTCCTTTCACAGGCCTCCTTTTGCCAGCCTGTTCAAAATAAGCCTGTCATCCCCATGCCAATTGATGGATTAATAAAAAAACAACAACTGGATGGCATTGGCGTAAACGTCAATACGCGTAGCTGGAACGGAAAAGAACTGGAACCTGCCCTGTTGCTTTTGCTGGATACGATGAAGGTAACTATATGGCGCGTAATTGTGGAAACCGTGGAAAAATGGGAAGATGTGAATGACAACAAAGATCCCCTTACGTTTAACTGGCCGTATTATGACAGCTTGTATGAAACACCAAAATTTCAAAAAGTTTGGGAAATGATGGCCTGGCTGAATCATCATGGTATTACAAAAAACCTGATGATCAATTTCATGGGTTATATCCCAAAATGGATGGGCGAAGAAACCATAAATCCCGGGATGGACGAAGAATATGTGGAAATGCTGGCTTCTTTCTTTTATTATGCTAAAAATAAAAAGCGACTGCAATTCGGGTTGATATCACCTACCAATGAATCTGACTGGCGTAAGGAAGGACCTAAGCTAGATCCCCGGCACTATGCCATTGTAATGAGAAAACTTATTGACCGTATGGCATCTCTTGGCATGGGCGATGTACAGTATGTTGGTCCCGATCCGGCCGATATGAAAAGGGGTATCAAAGAATATATACCGGAATTGATGAAGGATCCCCTGATCATGGCTAAAATGGCTCACTTCGGTGTGCATAGTTATGGCGGTTATTATGCTGACATTGATTCAGCGCTTAAGCATTCTGCTTATCCCCACTCCGGATTTTGGGTTACAGAATGGAACGAATGGCGGGATGGACTGGATGATGGCGTAGTGGGAGTAAATGATTACAACTTCGCTGCTGAATGTGTAAACCACCTGCTGGATCTTTTACAGCACGGCGCCACCGGTATGATGGTATGGGAAGGGTATGACAGTTATTATGAACACCATGCGCCCAGTCCCTTCAGTTATTGGGGGATATTGGCCTATGATCATCAGCATAAAACGTACTCACCCCGAAAACATTTATACGCTATCAGCCAGGTATCCGCCTTTATAAAAAGTGGCTCATGGCAAACCGGTAACGCAATAAGCCTGGATAGCGTAAGAGTGCTTAGTTTTTATGACTCCACTTCACAAAGCCTGGTTATAACTGGTATCAATAGACGTAAAACGCCTCTTACTTTAGAAATCGCACTTGCCAATTTGCCGGCAATACATCACCTGGAATTGTATTACACCAACGAACAACTGAACTTTCAACGAAATACAGACATAATAGTAAGCAGTCATCACGCCAGCCCGGCTATACCGGCCAATTGCATATTTACATTAAAAGCGAAGATGGTGAAATGAAGCAAAGGCTTGCTATTTACCGATAAAGGAATTAAACCCAGTAACCATGCCGCAATTTCAGTAATTTAAATGGAGCATTTAAAAAAATCAGTCATGAGAAAGTATTTGTTCCTTATTGCCGCAGCCTTTTTTTATTTTTTTGCTGTGGCACAGCGGACTGATTTGTCAATGCCCGATAGCATTGGCATCCACAAAGTACAATTAGACGAAAATGCAAAATTAGTTTCCTGGCTGGGCACTCCCGATGTGGCCTATGACCGGTTCCTCCGCCAACGCTGGAATTTTGTAAAAACAAAAGCCCCGCTTAGCCCTGGCCCTTATCCACGCAATCTTTATCCGCAATATTATTTCTATTGTGCTTTTGAAAATGATCTGCGCCCTTCCACCTGGATGAATGATGTAGGCGAAAAATTGCCTAATTGGTTTGAATCCGCCCGTTTGTATTATGCCTATACAGGGGATAAGGAGGTGATGTCGATAGTTACTAAAATGGCGGATTATTATTTATTGCATGGCACCAGTGACTCCGGCTTTGCCTGGCCTGGCTTTCCATATACCACCACCAATGCCGGTGACACCTTATTCCGTGGATTTACATCGGCCAAAATAATGGAGCCACACGAGATACAGGTGGACCACGCAGGCGATATGGGTAATACTTACTACAGGTTGTTCTTATTTACCGGGAATAAAAAATACAAAGACGCTGCCATCCATATTGCGGACGTACTGGCTGAAAAAGTAATGGACGGAAATGAGAAACATTCTCCCTGGCCATACCGTGTAGTAATGAGTCATGGTAAAATCACCGCTCCCTATGGCGCCAACTGGGCGGGCTGTTATATGCTTTTATATAACCTGGCCACAGCACCAACAAAGAATGCAAAAGCATACCGTCGCGCATACCAAAAAATACAGCAATTTATCACAGCCTATCCCATGAAGACCGGTTATTGGACGGATGGACATTCGGATACCGATGTAAAGAGCAATACTTATAAAAGCAATCTCAGTGCAAGTAATATCAATTTATTGCTCTTTGATTATCCCTTGTTTGATGCAGATTGGAAAATTTCAGCACCGGCATTAATTAAATGGACGGAAGATAATTTTATTAACCG
>JAOQAL010000428.1 GCA_025963615.1 Chitinophagaceae bacterium
CATTTGCCATAGAAGATACATTTCATAACGTTCTAACCGCCTATATGCAGGAAGCTGTTGGGACGGGGGGATCGGGGCAAAGAGGAATTAAAGGATTAACACAAATGAAAATGGATGCCTATCGCCAGGCTTTGCTCGCCTTTGGGCCGGAATTTTCTGAATTGCAAACAAACATAAAAACGCAGGATAGCATTATCGCCCAAGCGAAGTCAGGCATGGAGGACAAGCGAAAGCTTTATGAGGCTTCCGTTAAAGATAACCTGGGATTTCTTGAAAGAAACAAAGCACTGTCCGATCTTTCCGATGAGGAAAGCAGCGTATTCTGGAGCAGCTTTTTAATTTCCTTGCTGATAATACTGATCGAGATTGGACCCGTATTGTCAAAACTCATTATGCCCATTGGGCCCTATGATATTGCATTGGCAAAAGAAGAATTGCTGCAAATGGCTGCCGATGAAAACGCTCTGCGGGAAGAAAAAGAAATACGCTATGAAAAGAAAAAAGTTTTTTTCGAAAAACAGAAAGAAATGTCAGATGAGCTGGTAAGTAAACTAACCAATCTACAACGTAAAAACATAGATGAAGAATTAGAGAAATGGGAAAGAGGAGAATGGAATCCCAAAGATCACCGCCCCAGTATGGATGAAGTAATGCGCAAAATAAAAGCGCAATACCAATTCCGGGACGAAGATATATTGTAAAAACCAGGGCAGGAGAAACCTGGCTCCGGTGACTCCTGCTTTATCGTTTCAGAAATTTACCTTTCAGCAATATTTCCATAAACGCATCCTTTTCGTTCCTGCTGATAGGGATATGATGATTGGCGATGTGTATTTCATTCCCTTCTATGCTGTCAATCTTTGACAAAGAAACGATATAAGATTTATGCGTTTTAGTAAACTTGTCAACCGGAAGATACTCTTCAACCGATTTGAAAGTCAGATACGTGATGTACTTCCTGTCTTTGGTATGAATAGTTACATAATTCTGCAACGCCTCAACAAACAGCACATCGTCAAAAAATATCTTCATTAATTTATTATCGGCTTTTACAAAAAAATAATCCTGCGTAACAGCAACCTCATTTTCCCGGGCTATATTTTTTTGTCTCACTTCATAATATTCTTTTGCTTTTATGGCTGCTTTCAAAAAGCGATCAAATGAGACCGGTTTTACAAGATAATCCAAAGCGTTTAATTCAAATCCCTCTAAGGCGTATTGTGGGTACGCTGTTGTAAAAATTACCGGCGGTGTATGTTGTATTGTTTTTAGAAATTCAAGTCCTGTTATTTTCGGCATTTGTATATCCAGAAAAAGCAACTGTATATCTCCGTTATTCAGGAGTTCAACCGCTTTTAAAGGTGTATCAAACTCTCCTGCCAGCTTCAGAAAGTCAATATCGGCAATATATTCCCGCAATCCCTTCCGGGCCAGCGGTTCATCATCAATTATGATGCAGTTGATAGTCATTTTTGTTGCTTATTCAGGCCATAACTGAAACCATCTCCAGTACTTTTCCCGCAAGGCGTCCCCCCCTTTATGGAATAACTATGCTCTATGTCTTCTTTCCTGGTACTCTTTGAAAATAATTTCCTGGCTATATCACCATCAATAATTGTTTCTCCCGTCACCCCGCTTTTCCAATCGGATAACCACTAAAAAAGAAACCAGTCTTTCATTCGATATGGAAAATAAATTTATCGTATCAATCACAATCATGTAAATTAATCTATAACTAGTTTTAAATGTGCCTCAAAGTTATTTTCATTTTTTTGAACCGAAAAGAGATACTTTCCGGGATACAGTAATTCCAAACGTCTTTTCACATTTGGCAGACCAATCCCGCTCCTTTTGTTTACGTCATTCGTTGAGTTGGCTTCTGTGGTATTGACAACAGAAAAATGAAACTCATTTTCAATCCGGGCTATATCAATCTTAATCACATTGGGATTACCGTTATTGAAATGCGAAAGATGCTTAAATGAATTTTCAACAAAAGGAATCAGCAATAAGGGTTCAATCATAAAGCCTTTGACTTCTGGAGAATAATTGAATTCTACAAAACAATTTTCATTGCCCCGGAGTTTCTGAAGATCCACATAATCTTCCAGGAAGGCAATTTCCTTTTCCACGGGTATTTTGTCTCCGTTACATTCATATAACTGGTAACGCAGCATCTCTGAAAACTTATGCAGTGCCTTCCTGGCTTCCGGATTGGCTTTATCAATTAAGAAATAGACCGAATTTAACGAGTTAAAAAGGAAATGCGGGTTGATCTGTGATTTCAAAAAATTTAATTCTGTTTCAGCTTTTTCTTTCGCCATCTCACCCAGTCTTCTCTGCGCCCTGGCATAATCGAGCATTATTTTGAAGGCTGCTCCGGTGCTTACCAGCAAGAAATGCGGAATAATATTATCATATACCCGCAATTTGAGATTGGTGCCGAGGTTGAACATATCCGGCCTGTTCATGATTTGCCCTTCCACATACATTTTTAATACACTGAAGCTGATGACCAGTATCACATAGAATACTCCGAACAAAACGTACTTCTTTTTATAAAGTAGTTGGGGTATCAACAGGTAATTCGTGATGTAAACCAGCAGGGCGAGATCAACCACTTTTGTCAACACCATTCGAAAAGCGGTAGTGCCTGTACTGAAATCCTGGTAACGAAAATAGTACCAGCCGGCAAACAACAATGCCCAGAAGAGAATATGATAAAGTTTATACCTTGTAAAGAAGGAAGTCTGCCGCATACCGTAAAATAAATTTACAAATTTCCGCCGGAATAATTACTTACAGGAACTGCAGCAAAAACCTGACGAAATGCAGCTTCTGGATATTAGATGCTGGATCCTGGATGCTGGATGTTGGATGCTGGATGCTGGATGCTGGATCACTACTGTCCGGGGAAAGCTACTTAGGAAATAAAAAAAGAGAGGAAAATTCCTCTCTCATAGTTAATTTAGGAGTTACGACACAACTAATATAACTATGAACAAAAGTAAGTTTTTTTCCGGAC
>JAOQAL010000468.1 GCA_025963615.1 Chitinophagaceae bacterium
AATTTGATCTTACACGTCAGATATATGCTTCCGCAGGTTATGCCGTAGCAGCTGTTAATTACCGGGGCAGCAGTGGCAGGGGCAGTCCTTTTACGCGGGCCATTTACGGCGATTGGGGAAATAAAGAAATTGCCGATATTATCGGGGCGGCTGACTATCTCATTAAACAAGGCATCGTTGATGAAAATCTTATGGGCATTGCCGGCTGGAGTTACGGTGGTATTTCAACCAACTATACCATTGCAACCGATCAGCGTTTTAAAGCTGCTGTAAGCGGTGCCGGAAGTTCATTACAGTTAAGCATGTATGGGTCGGATATGTACATCAATCAATACGAAACAGAGCTGGGCGTTCCCTGGAAGAACGTGGATAAGTGGATGAAAGTATCTTATCCTTTTTTTCATGCAGACAGGATAAAGACACCGACTTTATTTATGGCTTCACAAAATGATTTTAATGTACCGGTAGTTGGTGCCGAACAAATGTACCAGGCTTTAAAAACCCTGGGAGTACCGACGGAGTTAGTAATTTATCCTAACCAGAATCATGGCATTGTAGTGCCAAGTTATCTGAAGGATCGTTACGAACGACATATCAGTTGGTTTAATAAATATTTGAAGCCGGAACTTCATTCTTTTTAAGGTTGGCGATGGAAGGTCTTTCAACCGCTTGTTTTGTTGCTGTCGATAAATAAACTGATTTTATGAGATGTATTTGTTTTGTAACCCTGGTTCTATATTTTTTTATAGCTAAAGTCGCAGCACAATCCGGGCAAACTAAGTCCCCTGCCAACGCTGTGCATGATACGATTGTTTCCGAAGCCGGCAAGAATAGTTTTTTACAGGGTTTATTGCCGGTACCGCAACGGGTAAAAATAGCTGAAGCAATATTTGAGGTAGATAAAAACTGGGTCATACAAACGGGACCCGGTGTGGGTGAAAAAGATCCTGCGGTTTTAAGCGTAGCGGAAGGATTGCAGGAATTGTTTGAGTTGAAGTTGCGGGTGCAATCAAACGAAATCGATAAGATTTCAAGCCGTTTATCATTGATAATCCAGCCTGGTTCTGTAACTGCCGGTACAACAACAGATACAAACCGTATCGCATTGACACAACAGGCTTACAGTTTAAGTATGCATAAAAATAAAATCACTGTTAAAGCGAACGCTTCTCCAGGTTTATTTTATGGAGTTCAGACATTACTGCAAATACTTAAAAAACAGAATGGTAATATCCTTTTTCCGGAAGGGGAAATGGTGGATTGGCCGGATATGAATTTGCGGATGATATATTGGGATGATGCACATCACCTGGAATATCTCGACGTATTAAAAAGGGAAATAAAGCAGGCCGCCAGTTTTAAAATAAATGCTTTTGCTTTAAAATTGGAAGGGCATTTTCAATATGAAAGTGCAAAATCAATTGTAGAACCTCAAGCCTTAAGTCCGCAGGAATACCAGGAATTGACAGATTTTGCATTGGCACATTATGTTCAGTTGGTTCCATATTTGGATGGCCCCGCACATGTCTCGTTTATATTAAAGCATCCTGAATATGTTGGCTTGCGCGCCTTTCCCAATTCCAATTATCAGATGAATGTCTCTGATCCAAAAACGGATTCGCTTTTATTAGGCCTGTTCGGCGATCTTATCAATGCAAACAAAGGTGTTGAATATATTTTATTGTCAAATGACGAGGCTTACTATACCGGTAAGTCGCCATACGAAATTGAATCCGCAAAAGCTGCCGGAGGAAATGGCAGGTTATTGGCGCAGTTTATTACACGCATCAGCAATGAATTAAATAAACGAGGCAGAAAGGTAATGTTCTGGGGCGAGTATCCCCTGACCCTGGCAGACATCAAAACATTGCCGGCCCATCTTATCAATGGAGTTTATGACAGTGCCTGGGCTCCTGCATTTAAAAGCCAGGGCATGCGCCAGATGATTTATACTTCTATACAGGGCGAAGAACCTTTGTTTCCCAACTATTATCCATTGCCGGCTGATAGCATGTTGCACAAGGATAAAGCAATCGGCAAAGGAAATGTGCGTAATGCATTGGAAACAATAAAACAAGCAGTTGCCGAAAAAAAAGCAGACTTAATGGGGGTGATCGTTGCGGGATGGGCCGATGCCGGCTTACATCCGGAAACATTCTGGTTAGGATATGCTACCGGAGCAGCCGCCGGCTGGAATAACAGCGATGCAACAGATAAAGAATTAACCGACCATTTTTATAAGTCATTTTACAGATCAGGAACCATTCAAATGGGCCGGGTGTACCAGTTATTAAGCAAGCAGGCCCAGTTTTTTGACGATAGCTGGGAATGGCAAAATTCTGATTTACGTACTCCCATATTTGGTAACCATGCGGAAGTTTATAAAACACCTCATCCTGCGCTGGACCAGACTTTACAAGCATTACCTGTTCCAGGTGGTAAAAATTTATCTGTTAATAAATTGTGGGGTGTAAACAATGAAAAGCGGCTGCGGTTAACCGATGCCTTTTTAAAGGATAACGATGAATTGATAAACCTGATTCATCA
>JAOQAL010000479.1 GCA_025963615.1 Chitinophagaceae bacterium
CGGGGACTCCTATAGCGGGTAAGAAATAAAAAGACCCCTGGTATCGGGGGTCTTCAATTCTATAGGTTCCATGGCTGGAAGCTGACGGCTCACAGCTTTTCTAATACTCATCTTCATTGAACAGGAAATCCTCCTGTGTAGGATAATCCGGCCAAATGTCTTCGATCGTTTCATATACATCGCCGCCTTCATCTTCAAGTTCCTGGAGGTTTTCCACTACTTCAATGGGAGCGCCGCTACGGATTGAGTAATCAATCAGTTCGTCTTTTGTCGCCGGCCAGGGCGCATCTTCTAAATAAGAGGCTAGTTCAAGTGTCCAAAACATTCTTCAAAAGGGTTTTAACTTTTCTGGAAAAATAGGGTGGAAGATTTTGGAATCTGCCCCCTTATTTTCCGCAAATGTAGTTTTATTAACGAATTTTCCAAATCTGAGTTGTGAGACGGGGATAAATGATTTCCTAAAACTTAGCACTTTAATTTTATTGGTTTTTGTTTACGGCCTGTATTTACTGATATTTGATTGATAAAATGGGATTATAGCTGCATGTTAACCGGGAAAAATATCTATAAAAAATACGGCACGGTCCAGGTGCTCAGGGGCGTGGATATAACAATTCAGAAAGGTGAAATTGTAAGCATTGTTGGTTCCTCTGGAGCAGGGAAAAGTACGTTATTGCATATCCTCGGTACCCTGGATAAGGCGGATCAAGGCGCTGTGAACATGAATGGTACGGCTATCAGTTCATTGCAAGGAAAGAAAATGGCTGCTTTCCGTAACCGGCATATTGGATTTGTGTTCCAGTTCCACCATCTATTGCCGGAATTGACAGCGCTGGAAATTGTTTGCATTCCCGGATGGCTTGCAGGCAAAACAAAGAAAGCCTTAGCATAAAGGGCCATGGAGTTGCTCAAAATGCTTGGCTTAGGCCAGCGAATGGATAATAAACCAAACCAGCTTTCTGGCGGAGAACAGCAACGGGTAGCAGTGGCGAGGGCTTTGATCAATAACCCGGATATTGTTTTCGCTGATGAGCCGACAGGTAACCTGGATTCTGCCAATGCCAATGAACTGCACCAGCTTTTCCTGGACCTTCGCAACAAATTCAACCAGACTTTTTTAATCGTTACTCATAATGAAGAACTGGCAAAACTTGGCGACCGTATTTTGTATATGAAGGATGGGAGAATACTGGATGCTGGATGATTGATGCCAGTATCCAGTATCCAGTATCTAGTATCCAGCCCCCAGTCTCGCCTTCCATGGAATTTCTTCAATACCCAGTTGATGACCTGTATAGCGGGCCAGTATAAATAAATAATCGCTAAGGCGATTGAGATATTTTAAGATAACAGGTTCCGTTTCGTGTTTTTCAATTTCCAGTCTTACGACACAACGTTCTGCACGGCGGCAAATACAACGGGCTATATGCAGATGTGAAACAGCTATATGACCTCCCGGTAAAATGAAGTTTTTCATGGGTGGTATCTTTTCATTCATTATATCAATTTCACTTTCTAACAGTGCAATGTCTGTTTCTTTCAGATCCGGAATTTTCATTTTGGGGTCTTTAACTGGATCACAGGCAAGAGAAGAACCGATAGTAAATAAACGATCCTGTATCTCTGATAAAATTTTACGGCTTTGTTCATTACTTACCAAATCCCTGCATAGACCGATATAAGAATTTAATTCATCAATGGTACCATAAGCTTCAATACGAAGATGTGATTTGGGAATTTTAGTTCCACCAATTAAAGAGGTCGTTCCTTTATCCCCGGTTTTTGTATAGATTTTATAAGCCATACCCTGACTCCCGTTACGGGATTTTTATGAATGAAGATTAAAATCCAACTACATAAGAACGGAATAACCTTAGGCTGGCAGAAACTCGCCTCTTGTTGCGGGGCTTTGTTTGTCACTTTCAACCAAACCATCCCTTAATCTTACAATTCTGTTGGCATAGTTAGCTATATCTTCTTCGTGTGTGACCAGGATTACCGTGTTGCCATTCGCATGTATTTTACCAAAAATGCTCATGATCTCATAACTCGTTTTGGTATCCAGGTTACCAGTTGGTTCGTCTGCAAGAATGATTGAAGGATCGTTAACAAGGGCCCTTGCTATCGCTACCCGCTGGCACTGTCCGCCGGATAATTCATTTGGTTTGTGAGAACTGCGGTCAGTAAGGCTTACCAGGTCCAGCACATGCAGGGCCTTTTCAATCCGTCTTTTTTTATTTAAACCGGCATATACCAATGGAAGGGCTACATTCTCCAAAGCGCTAAGCCGTGGTAATAAGTTGAATTGCTGGAATACAAAGCCGATTTCCTTATTCCGTACATCAGCAAGTGCATTATCCTCCATTTTACTTACGTCATGGCCATTTAAAACATATTTTCCCGCGGTGGGAGAATCAAGACAGCCCAGGATATTCATGAGTGTACTTTTTCCTGAACCGGATGGACCCATAAGGGCCACGTATTCGTTCTTAGCAATATTCAAAGAGACACCCTTTAACACCTGTAAATCCATGTGGGCCATGAAATAACTTTTTTTGATATCATCAAGATTTATCATCGAACTCATAGTACTTCAAATGCCCCTGGAAGGGTATTAAAAAGATTGTTTAATTTTTTTTCAACTTATCCAATAAGTAAATCTAAGAAACCTATTCAGTATTTGCCCGGCAGGTATCATTTTTTTATAACCTTCGGCACCTTGAAAAACCGGCCGTCGTGCAAGGGTGCATTCTGCAAAGCCGCTTCCCGGGATATTGACCCTTTGATCTCATCTTCTCTCAGCACATTCACTTCATCGGACATATGCAATAGTGGTTTCACACCTGTTGTATCCAGTTCATTCAGTTTCTCAACAAAAGCGATCATTTTTTGCAAATCATCCTTAATTTCTGTTTTCTGTTCCTCATTAAAATGAAGCTTTGCCAGGTGAGCCAATTTATCAACCAGGGCATCATTTACTTCCATCCGGCAAATATAGTTATGGTTTTGCGTTTATTGCCCATTGTTTGATGAATGGAATGATACAGCCCGGCAGTAAAAAAGTTGGGAAACAGGCGGTTTAAACGGCATTTTTTCCAGGCAATTTGAACGGGGTCCGGTCTTAGGCCCCAAGCCATAAACCCAAAACTCTTATTATCTTCGCCGCCTCATGAAAAAGGAAACTGTTCTCAGCGGGATAAGGCCTACCGGCTTTGTGCACCTTGGAAATTATTTCGGTGCCATGCGCAACTGGGTGCGCATGCAGGACGAATATGATTGTTACTACTGTATCGTCGACTGGCATAGTCTGACTACGCATCCGGATACCAGGGAACTACAAAACAACGTACTTCGGCTTCTCAGTGAACTGCTGGCTTCGGGCCTTGATCCGGAACGATGTGTACTGTATGTTCAGAGTGATGTTCCGGAAATAGCCGAGCTATACCTGTACCTGAATATGCTTTCTTACAAAGGCGAACTGGAAAAAACGGTTACATTTAAAGATAAAGTAAGGCAGCAACCGGATAATGTTAATGCCGGCTTACTGACCTACCCGGTATTGCAGGCAGCGGATATCCTGGTGCATCGGGCGTTAAAAGTACCGGTTGGGAAAGACCAGGAACAGCATATTGAAATGACAAGAAATTTTGCGGAACGGTTTAACCACCGCTATGGGGAAGTCTTTCCAATGCCGAAAGCGTTTAGTTATGGTAGTGAGTTAATAAAAATCATGAGCCTTGATGGAACCGGAAAGATGAGCAAAAGTGAGAACCAGATGGCTACGCTGTATCTGGCCGATGATGATGAATTGATAACTCAGAAAATAAAAAAGGCTAAAAGCGATACGCTGCCGGTTGAACCCAATTCAAAAAAAACGGATGCGGTAGAAAATCTTTTTGGTTTGATGCGGCTGGTGAGCACCCAGGATGTGGTTGAAAAATTTGAAGCTGATTTCAATAACTGTAGTATCCGGTATGGTGATATGAAGGCACAATTGGGTGAGGATATGGTAAAATTTATTAGACCGCTACGGGACCAGGCAAAAGCCCTCCGTGCTGACGACAAATACCTGAAAGAAGTGATGGAAATGGGGGCTGAAAAAGCTCGTAAAAGCGCTAAGGCAACCATGAAACTGGTTCGTAACGCTATCGGACTAAAATATTTTTGATTTATTTTCATTGCCGGTCATTCAATAGTGATAATTCAATACTTTTAATGCCGGTTGATTTTTCCGAACTAAAATATTATCCGTCTTTTGGTCGGAACAGGGCATGGCAAAAGCAAAGAAACCAAAACACATAGCTATCGCGGGCAATATAGGTGCCGGCAAAACTACCCTGACGGAATTGCTAAGCAAGCATTATAAATGGATTCCCCATTTTGAAGATGTAGATCATAATCCATACCTGATGGATTTTTATGAGGATATGCCCCGCTGGAGTTTTAACCTGCAGATCTATTTTTTAAATACCCGCTTACGCCAACTGGTGGAATTACACCATGGCAGCGAAACCGTAATACAGGACAGAACGATTTATGAAGATGCACACATCTTTGCTCCTAACCTTCACGAGATGGGCCTGATGAGTAAAAGGGATTTTGACAATTACTTTAATTTCTTTCAGACGCTGAAACAAATGGTGCAACCTCCTGACCTGCTGATTTACCTGCAGGCCTCCGTGCCTACTTTGGTTGGCCAGATACAAAAAAGAGGAAGGGAATATGAAGAAAATATCCGGCTTGATTACCTCAAAAAGCTAAATGAATATTATAACAAGTGGATCGATTCTTACAAGGAGGGCCCCTTACTCGTTATTAATATTGATAAAAATAAATTCCCCGAAAGTGACGAACATCTTGGCGAGATTATCCGTAAAGTGGATAGCCAGTTGTATGGGCTGTTTTAATTGAATTATATTCCCCCTTTTTCTAATACTAATCATACTTTCATTCTATCGGCAAGCTCCCGGCAGAGAATTGTTATTTATACTATAATTCCTTAAAACAGCACAGAGAAGATATTTTGCAAAGTAGCGTTTAAATTATTGATCATTGTAGTTGCTGAATTCCTTAGATTGCTCCAGCATCTTTTCAATTTTCTTCAACCATTCTTCCTGTTTTGGTTTTATGCGGCTATAGTCTGTTTCCCCGTCATAATCCTGCTGAAAGCGTTCTTTTTCTTTCATGACATCTGAATAAATCTTTCGCAGGTCATTTCGGTACGTATTTTTATCGAATGAATATTCCCTGAGCGCTTTCACAAATTTCCGGGTGAAGATCTCTGCAATATCAAAGTGGCCCTGCTCATGCGATAGAATATAATCATTCTTATAACGTCCCCATGACTTTGCTTTTGAAAATTTACAGGTGATAACATAGGTTGGATTACTATCCCGGATATGATACTCAAATCCGATCTGAGTACTGGTAGATGCTGCGGCGCCAGACCGGCTGTCTGGTGCCGCCAGGTAGTCCTGCCATTTCAGTTTCCTGCCAGCCGACCATTTGATAAGATCTTCTTCCTGTTGCGCATTAATAATAAGAGGCAACAGGAATACCAATGCGGGTATAATCAAACTTCGCTTAACCATAGTTTTCATTAAACGGTAACCTGGATTAAAAATTTTATTCTATATGGTCCAGGGAGGTTAAAGAAAATAAAAAACCCCGTCGTGGCCATCGGCTGG
Source organism: Chitinophagaceae bacterium (assembly GCA_025963615.1). Classification (GTDB taxonomy): domain Bacteria; phylum Bacteroidota; class Bacteroidia; order Chitinophagales; family Chitinophagaceae; genus JAFDYH01. Next base: position 5,688 of record JAOQAL010000479.1, read on the forward strand.
ACGGGGTAGGGCAAACAATCATTGATCCCGTTGTTCAAAAATAAGGGCACGCATTTCGTACTTCTGTCGTAACACCGTCCTCGAATTTTTTAAAATTATTTATAAATAAACCGGCGAGAAATTTCGCCTTTTCATCATAGGCGCTTTTGTCTGTCCAGGTATTTCGTGGATTTAATATTTCTGCGGGCACGCCCGGACATTGCTGTGGAACCGCGAATCCAAATACAGGATCATTTTCAAATGGGACAGTATGAAGTCTTCCATTCAAAGCAGCGGAAATCATTGCCCTTGTGTAGGACAATTTCATTCTTTTGCCCATACCGAAGGCACCACCTGTCCATCCTGTATTTATGAGCCATACCGTTACCGGGTGCTGTTGTAATTTTTGGCCCAGCATTTTTGCATAAGTTCCGGGATGCAGGGGGATAAAAGGCGCTCCAAAACAGGCGCTGAATGTTGGTTTGGGTTCGGTGACGCCTGTTTCCGTACCGGCAACCTTTGCCGTATAGCCACTGATGAATTGATACATTGCCTGGGCCGCAGTTAGTTTAGAGAGGGGAGGCAAAACACCAAACGCGTCGCAGGTTAAAAAGAAAATATTTTTGGAACACGCCCAACGGACGGTTCGATGGCGTTGCTGATATAATTCAGCGGATAAGAAACTCTTGTATTTTCGGTAATAGAGGCATCATTAAAATTAATCTGGTTGGTGCCGGGATAAAAACCAACATTTTCAACCAGGGCACCCGGGCGTATGGCATTGTATATTTCCGGCTCATTTTCTTCCGAAAGACCAATGGTTTTTGCATAACAGCCACCTTCAAAGTTGAATAGACTGGTTGCTGTCCATCCATGCTCGTCATCACCGATCAATTTACGGTCAGGATCGGCACTCAGTGTGGTTTTACCCGTACCGCTAAGCCCAAAGAAAATCGCCGTATCGCCATCTTTCCCGCTATTGGCGCTGCAATGCATGCTTAAAACATTTTTATGTTGCGGTAAAATATAGTTGAGAATGGTAAAGACTCCTTTTTTTATCTCGCCGGTATAGCCGCTTCCTGCAACAATTATTATTTTATGTTTAAATGAAATGACGGAAGCATTATGTTGGCGGGTGCCACATTCAACTGGATCCAGGCGTAACCCCGGTGCTGAAATAATATGCCAATCCGGTATAAAATCTTCCAGTTCTTCATCGGTGGGGCGGAGAAACATATTGCAGGCAAATAAATTGTTTGCTGGTTTTTCATTTATAACACGAATGCCCAAGCGATGTTCCGGGTCAGCACAGGCAAAACAATCACGAACCCATAGTTGCGGCCGGCTGCTTAAATAATTAATTGCTTTTTTATAAATGGTATCAAAATTTCCGGAAGAAATGGGAATATTAAATTCATTCCAGTTAATCGTGTTACTGGTAGTTTCATCCTGCACAATGAATTTATCTCTGGGGGAACGTCCGGTAAATTCACCGGTGTGGAT
>JAOQAL010000482.1 GCA_025963615.1 Chitinophagaceae bacterium
TCTTTGACCGTTGGCGGGGCTGAAAAATTGCTTGTCGGAATCATTAACAGCCTTCCAGGTTACGATCATCATCTTATCTATCTCGGCGGATCGGACCAGCTTCTCAATGATTTTCCTGCTGATTGCAAAATTGTTAAGCTGCATTCAAAATCCAAATGGGACATACCGCGTTGCGCTTACCGCGTTAATAAATATATCCGGAAGCATAATATCCGCATTGTACATTCCCACCTGGTAATGGCTACATTGGTAGCAAGAATTGCTTGCCCTCCAGGAGTAAAACTATTCAATACGGTTCATAGCCTGGTGGGCTCCCGTTTTTTTGGCCCCGGCAAAAAAGGATTGCGTCTTCTGGAAAAACTAACGTATAAAAAACGCCATCATATCATTGCTGTTTCCGAAGAAGTGCTGCGCGATTATGACCGTTTCATAGGGATCAAAGGAGCTTATAATATACTTCCCAATTTTATTGACGATCAGTATTTTAAGCCGGACTATAAAAAATTCACCTTTAATGAAAGGCTCAGGATGGTAACGGTGGGAAATCTTAAACCGGCTAAAAATTATTCTTACCTGACAGAAGCATTTAAACAGTTACCAAAAACAATACAACTTGATATTTACGGCGAGGGTCCCTTATTTAATGAACTGCAGTCGGTCATTGACAGGAACAGCCTGAATATCCGCCTCTGCGGGGCGGTAAAGAATATACATGAAATATTGACCGGTTATGACCTGTTTATTATGAGTTCCGCTTTTGAAGGACATCCGCTTGCTTTGCTGGAAGCAATGGCCCTGGGAATGCCGGCAGTTGTTTCCGATATACCCGTATTGCGGGAAACGACAGGCAATAAAGGAATTTACTTCAACCTGAATGATACGAATGATTTTGTTAACAAAATAAACGCCATCGCTGACCGCCAGGTTAACCTGGATGAGTATGCAAAGCACAACTTTGAGTTAGCAAAAAAAGCAGCAACAAAAGAAAGATATATAAAATCACTCAGCCAGATTTATAGTAACCCGGAAAACAATAATGGCATAGTTATCGGGAAGCTTGAGTGTTCCATTAGCTGAAGTAAAATAATTAATCCCGGCTATTTACCCTTTTCTTATCCCGTCAACTATCATGGTACAAAAAAAAATATTTTTTCCTAACCTGGATGGCCTCCGGTTTTTTTGTTTTCTCTCCGTTTTTTTATTTCATACCTGGAGCCTTGTTTATACTGGAACGGATACTACAACGGGAATGCGGTTATTTGAAAATGGGAATCTCGGGGTGAATTTTTTTTTCGTACTCAGTGGTTATCTTATCACGTATCTGCTGATAGCAGAAAAAAATTCCAATGGCACTGTCAATATTCCGAAATTCTGGATGCGCAGGATACTACGCATCTGGCCATTATATTTTCTCTGTGTTTTTTTAGGTTTTATTGCAATTCCATATGTGTTGCAATTGGCAGGTAAGCCGCAACCCCCAACTGCTTCAGCGCTTTCTTATATAGCCTTTACCAGTAATTTCGATTATATTAAACATGGCTATCCCGGTTCTACTATTCTGGAAGTATTATGGAGTATTTCAGTAGAAGAACAGTTTTATTTTTTCTGGCCTCTGTTATTAAGTATTGTCCCGCAACGTTATTATATCGTTCTCTTTGCAGCCATCGCGTTAGGTTCTGTTGTTTTCCGGCTGATTTATACCGATCCCCAGATGCATAATATACATACCTTGTCTTGTATCGGGGATATGGCCATTGGGGCCATGGGTGCCTTAGCTTCATTTTCTGAAAAAGTCATTGCCTTTTTCCGTCTCATCAGTAAAGCCACCGTGCTGCTAATCTATATTATATTACTAGGGTTCTTTTTTTTCAGGGCAGAGATATTTTATCACAGTGTTTTTTTACGGGCAATCGACCGTTTGCTGATTGCGACCGCATTTTTATTCGTCATACTTGAGCAGAACTATGCAAGCCACTCGCTTTTTAAATTTTCTCGATTCAGAAAAATTTCGCAGCTCGGTGTTATTTCATACGGGCTTTATTGCTATCATGAACTGGCCATTACGATCGTATTAGTGACAATCAGCTTCCTGGGAATCGGCGCCGGTATTTTTTTAAACACCGGAAAAATTGTTCTTGCTTTAGGGGTAACTATAATAATTGCCATGATTAGCTACAGGATTTTTGAAACACCATTTTTACGTTTGAAAAACAAATATTCGTTCTTTTTGAAAAAGGATACCATTTTAAAAAAGATTTCAGCAAAGAAAATTCAGGTATGAAAAAAGCGCTTATTACAGGAATATCGATTCGTGATTGAATGATGTCGAAAAAACAATTATGACAAGAAGTACAGTATTTTCAATATTTACACCCACCTACAACCGCAAACATACCTTGCATCGGGCTTATGAATCTCTGCTGGCCCAAACATTTAAAGATTTTGAGTGGATTATTATTGATGATGGAAGCACCGATGGCACTGAAGAATTGGTAAGGGAATGGCAGCAGGACGCGCCTTTTGTTATCAAATATCATTGGCAGCCTAATCAAGGGAAGCACATCGCCTATAATCATTGCGCAAGAATAGCCACAGGAGAATTATTTGTCAATATTGACAGTGATGATGAAGCTTTGCCAAATGCGTTAGAAAGATTTTATGCGATATGGAGTTCATTTACAGGTGAGGAAAAACAAAAGCTAATGGCCGTACTTTGTCACTGCCAGGACGAAAGGGGAAATTTGATCGGCAAAGTATTCGGAAAAGAAGAAAATGCGGACATGGTGGAGTATTTATTAAGGATTAAGAATCATGGA
>JAOQAL010000532.1 GCA_025963615.1 Chitinophagaceae bacterium
CTCACGCAGTATTACATACGCTTATAAAAACCGCAGCAATTTCGGGTATCTTAATTTCCTTTTTTCTGCCGGTAGTTTTAACGATGCGTTAAAGCGGGTTCAGTATTTAAAAAGTTACCGGGCTTTCCGCGAACAACAGGTTGCGAATATTGTGCAGACACAAAGGCTGATTGAGCAACGGAAAGTAATGCAAATTTCCAGGAAAGCACAGAAAAATGAGACCTTAAAAAGCCAGGCAAAGGAAATGAGTGTGCTGGAAGTACAAAAGCAGGAGAAAGGCCGGGTAATAACTACCCTGAAATCGAAAGAAAAAGATTTAAAAAAGCAATTGACAGCAAAAAAGAAAAAAGATGTACAATTGAAAGTTTCAATAGAAGCCATTGTACGTCGTAATATCGAAGAGGCTAGAAAAAGAGCCGAAGCGGAAGCAAAGGCAGAGGCAAAAGCTAATGCAGCTAAGAAAGTTGCAGCGCCTCCCGTAACCAATCCGGCGAATAGTTCTAATAATGCGGATAATTCGAAGGATGCTGCCGCTGTAATAGAAAAGCCAGTTACGGCAGCCAAGCCTAAAAGCTATCTTGATTTTTCTGCAAAAGATGTTGCTGTAAATAAAAGCTTTGAAACAAGTAAAGGAAAGCTTCCCTGGCCTGTAGACAATGGCTTTGTTAAAATCCCCTATGGCAGATATGTAATGGAAGGCCTGGGAGTAACCGGCGTTAACCCGGGACTTACGATCGTAACACCTTCTGTTGGCACTTCGGTTAAGGTTATATTTGATGGAGATGTTGCGGGTGTTTATAATTTAGGAGATGGTATGGCCGTTACTATTCGTCACGGAAAATATTTTACCACCTATAGTAATCTGGCTTCTGTTGCGGTCGCGAAAAATCAAGCTGTTCAAAAAGGCCAGGTTATTGGAAAAGCAGCGCAAGAGGAAGATGGGAATGGAGGACAGATTGATTTTATCTTAATGGTTGAGTCAAAAAATGTGAACCCCGCGATATGGCTTCATAAGTAAGGATCGTTTCAAATTTTACAAAAACCTTTCATACAGTTTTTCATATAATGGTACAATAGTACTGATATCAAATTTCATGGCGTATTCAGCGGCTCTCGATTTGAATGCCCGCAATGTTTTATCATCTTTCAGAATTTTTAAAGCATCATGGCTCATAGCAGCGATATCTCCGATATTGGACATATAACCGGTTTCACCCGGAATATTAATTTCACCCAATCCGCCCACATTCGTAGACACTACAGGAACCCCTGCTGCCATAGCTTCTAACGCAGCAAGGCCAAAACTTTCGTATTCAGAAGGTAGCAAAAAAAGATCGCCAATCGCCAGTATATCTTCCATTTGCTCCTGTTTGCCAACAAAACGGACTTCGTCAAAGATGCCCAACTCGCGGCTGAGCTCTTCGGCAGGTTGCCTTTCTGGCCCATCACCTACAAATAAAAGTTTAGAGGGGATGGATTTATTGATTTCATAAAAAATTTTAACTACATCCCTTACCCTTTTTATTTTCCTGAAATTGGAGGCATGTAAAATCACCCGTTCTCCATTGGGAGCAATTACTTTTTTAAAAGCGTCAATAGGCTTGCGGCTGAAACGGTTCACATCTACAAAATTGTGAATCACTTCAATTTCTTTTTCTATCCTGAATGTTTTATATGTTTCATCCCGCAGGTTGTTGGATACTGCGGTAATGGCATCACTCTGATTAATAGAAAAAGCGACAACAGGAGCATAGGTCTTATCTTTTCCAACCAGGGTTATATCGGTACCATGAAGGGTGGTAATGACGGGTATTTTTTTCCCTTCCAGCTCCAGTATTTTTTTAGCCATAAATGCAGCCGATGCATGTGGAATGGCATAATGGACATGCAGGAGATCCAGGTTATTGTTTTTTATAACATCCACCATGGTACTGGCTAATGCCGTTTCATAGGGTGGATAATCAAACAACGGATAGGTAGGTACCTGTACTTCGTGATAAAAGATGTTTGGGATAAAGCCATTCAGCCTCACCGGTTGCTGGTACGTAATGAAATGAACCAGGTGGCCTTTTTGCGCCAGTGCTTTACCTAATTCCGTAGCCAGAACACCGCTACCGCCAAAAGTGGGATAACAAACAATGCCTATTCTCATAAATTTATTTTGCGTATAGCAGAACTAAGATAACAGTTTTCGGAGCAATAAGGTTTACCAGTTATCTTAATTATTTGTTTTGAACAACTGCATGATTTATTTTTAGTTAAATAACCCAACATGAGAAAAATCGTTTTTTGTTTCCTGGCTTTCCTGTCAATCGGAACTGTGTATTCCCAGGGTGATGATTCAGTGATAATAAAAAGTATAGCCAATGAAATATTGGTAAATGGAAAAGCCTATGATAACCTGAGGTACCTGACAAAACAGGTTGGTGCCAGGTTATCAGGTTCTGCGGGCATGGTGAAGGCGGAGCAATGGGGATTGAATGCAATAAAACAGGCAGGGGCTGATAAAAGCTGGATGCAGGAATGCCTGG
>JAOQAL010000540.1 GCA_025963615.1 Chitinophagaceae bacterium
GGCATTTATCCAACGGAAGGATTGCCTGAAAAAACCTGTGAACTGGTAAAAATGTATTTATTGCCGGAAGGTCGTGGTAGGGGACTGGGCAAAATCATGATTGAAAAAAGATTACAATTTGCCAACGATTCAGGTTATCGCCAGTTTTACCTCGAGACCATGCCTGAATTAAAACAGGCACTTAAAGTGTATGAAAAATTTGGTTTTGACTATTTAAAAGGGCCGCTAGGCAACAGTGGTCATACCGGTTGCAGTTTATGGATGTTGAAAAAACTTTGACAATTCAATGGCTGGCTGGTCCAACCAATTCCACTTCATACACCGGGCTAAAAAGATATAGCCGCCCGGTCGCTACTTCGATACATTGATATCTTTTCCGCAGTTTCTTTCCTCTGCGAAATACACGTCCATCGGTAGTACGGAATAAGGATTGCGCCGGCAATTCCTCCACCATCGGAAAACCTTGTCCTTTCCTGTCATATTTGCGGAGAATCCGGAGCAGATCATCTTCTGCACAACTGGTAGCTGCCGGGTTTTTTAATGATAACAGCAGTTCTTTCTCAATATCGGCCGGAAACATTTTGTTTTGAAGAAACTGGTCAAGCAACTGTGCATATATCTTTTTCCATTCCTGTCCATGTGCCTGCACGCGGTTGTTAAATTGTTCAAACGTCAGCAAATGTGCCAGTTCATGCAATAACGTAATAAGAAAAGAATAGGAATTCAGGTTGCCGTTTACACTAATGCGGTGATTAGCATGCGGTGTGCGGTGGCGGTAGTCGCCGAGAATACTTTTCCGTTCTCTTGCTACGGTTAAGTGTACTTTAAAATGATTGAGATATTGCACAACCGGTTCAAAAGTATCCGGAGGCAGGTATTGCTGCAGATGATTGATAGGAGCTTCTTTTTTAGCCATCTGCTTTTCTCTTCAGCATTTTGGTCAATATAGATACTTCCATAAATGTATACACAAGATACAGTCCCATACAGCCGAACAAAGCTGTTTTATTTACATTGGCTTTTGCCATCTGGATATAAACAAATGCGGCTATAGCGAAAATAAAAAATTTCACTATAAAACTGCCGTATACCGATCGTACAAAAGCATTGGGGTTTTGTGACTTTAATCCCCGCTGGCACATGAAGTAAGAAATCATCGTAACAACAAAGATCAATAAATTTCCGAGGATTAATACCGACTGATCCACTCCCCATTTTCCAAGGAGGCTTTTCCCAGTTACAAAAAAAGCGTTCAGTAAAATAAAAAAAATAAGAACAGGCAAAAATATAGGTCGCTTTTTCTGCATCATCAGGAATTTGTAGTCGTTTTATAAATCCATTTTACCGGTTCAGTCCAATAAAATATCAGCGACGCAAAGGTGCAGAAATTTAAATAAATATTCCTATAGTAATAGCAATAAAAGGAACTTTCACCGGCACAAAAACTTTATGCTGGTAAGACAAGTAAGCTAACGGGAATTCAAATCAATTCATCAGTTCAGCTTCTCCTTCCATTTCAAATACGTTGGAAGCTGGAGAAACAGAGCCCATGTGGCATTGTCCGTTAAATGTTGCTGTAGGTTCTATCTGCAGTTTACCCGCATTTACATTGCCGGTTACATTGCATTCACCACGCAGTTGCAGCAGATCTTTTATCTTAAGATTGCCAGTTACTTTGCCGGTAATATCGGCCTGGTTGCCTTCGATATCACCTTCTACAACGCCGCTGCTGCCGATGATAATCTTGGCATTGCCACGGATATTTCCGACGACAGTACCATCAATCCGGAGGTCGCTGTTGCTGATGATGTCTCCTTTCAGCGTAGTGCCTGTGCTGATAAGGGTTGCGCCATTGGCGCCATTTGATTTTTCGTAGCTCATTTCAGGTTTGGATTTAGAGTTAAACATAAGGTAATAGGTCTATTTAATCATTGGAAAATTCTTCTTTAGGTACCTGGATTATTGTCGTATCAAGCTTTATACTCACATCTCCATTCAACACTTTTTTTATGCCGTTGATATATTGACCCTGGTAAATGACCTGTTTTTCCAACGAGTCAACTTTATACTTCATTTGCTTATATTCCCGGCCTATTTTCAGGTCATCATACCCCGGTATATAATATTTCAGCGGCGTAAAAACAATCAGGGCTACGGTCAGCCCCACCAACAGTACAAAAATTGTGCTCATTCCAATATACACACTTAATCTCGATAACTTAAACGTAACAACCTCCTCGTAAGTATCATCGTTCATAATTACCAGGCGATATCGGTTACGCAAACGCTGAAGGGTGGAATCGGCTTCCAGTTTTGCCATATTTGCAATTTGAGGATTAAAGGTAAGAAATGGGAGCCTGTTTTCCGTCGTTCCGCCTTGTAAATCAATATAAAAAATGTACTTACATTTAAAATAAAATAGCTGAAATTCAGTTATTAAGAATTAGATTTTGCCGGCAAATGCGATTAACCCCTTATAAAGTTTTTCCTGTCATTTTTTTTACCCTGCTCCTGCTTGCTTCTCCCTCTTTTGGCCAGCTGGGGTTCTCTTTTGATGTCAAAAAGCCTAAACCGTTTGAGGACAGGGTGCTTCGCTCCGAAAAAACGGATAATTTAAAATTTAATAAGCCCAGACATTTCTTCCAGAATGTATTTACTCATTATAATTACTTTTTTAATGCCAATAACAAGCTGAATGAAGTTCTTGAACGATCCAAGTTATCGCACCTGGACGATTATTCGCAACTTCTTACCTTTTACAATTATACACTGGACGAAACTTCGCAGTTTAAAACCGAGCTGGACTCCCTGGTTTACAAGTCACAAACAGCCATCATATTACACGACCTCCGCAATGACTGGATCGACAATATGTACCTGATATGGGGCGCCGCCTATTATTTGCGTAAAGATTTTGATTCCGCCTTTCTCACTTTCCAATTCATCAATTATGCCTTTGCCCCCAAAGAAAAAGATGGCTACTATAAGTATATTGGCAGTAAGATGGATGGCAATACGGTAACAAATATTGCCAGCAAGGAAAAAAACAGCTTGCCGAAGAGAATATTTTCCGAGCCCCCCAGCCGCAATGATGCATTTATCTGGCAGGTTCGGACCTTTCTTGCGATGGATAAGTTTGCTGAAGCTTCCAGCCTTTTAGCTTCTTTAAAAAACGATCCTGTTTTCCCTGAACGTTTACAAAATGACCTGCAGGAAGTACAGGCTTTATATTTCTATAAGCAAAACATGTGGGATAGTTCAGCTATCCATTTGATTAAGGCTCTGGGCAATGCTGACAATAAGAAAGAAAAAGCAAGATGGGAGTATTTAATTGGCCAGCTTTTTGAAAAAAGTAACCGCTTTGCTGAAGCACAAACTTATTATACAAAGGTGGTAAGCCATACTACCGATCCTGTGATGGAAATTTATGCAAGGCTAAGTGTGATAAGAGTAAACAAAGATGGTGGCGAAAATTATATTGATCTCAACATCGCCCAATTATTGAAAATGGCAAGGAAAGACCGTTATGCTGATTACAGAGATCTTATTTATTTCATGGCGGCACAAATGGAAATGGAACGCAATCATACAGCTGCTGCCGAAAAATATCTTTTAAAAAGTGTATCCTATCAACCGGGTGATGTCGCCCGGCGTAACAAAGCTTTTCTGCAATTAGAAGGAATAGCTTTTGCAGGTAGAAAATACCGCCAGGCATATAATTACTATGATAGTTTGCAAATGAATGATCCCGGCATTTCCGAACCGGAAAAAATATTACAACAAAAGGAAATTCTGGGAAAAGTCGCTTTTAATATCGAAACGATTGAACTCCAGGATAGCCTGCAGCGCCTGGCTGGTATGCCTGAAGAAGAACGAATTGCTTTTGTAAAAAAACTTGCAAAAAAGATGCGTAAGTCCCAGGGCCTCAAAGATGAAAATTATAAGCCGCAGCAAGGATTATCGTCATCTTTTCAAAATAGCGCTGCCCCGGACATTTTCGGCGCAACTCAATCAAAAGGTGAATGGTATTTTTATAATCAGGCGTTGCGCACCAGAGGTTCGGGTGAGTTCAAAGCAAAATGGGGAAACCGGCCCAACACGGACAACTGGAGACGGGCAAGCGCTATCAACAACGCTACGAACCAACCGGGACAGGCAGGAAACAGTTCCAATTTCAACAACAATGGAGGAAATCAAAATGGCGGCCTTGTTGAGGTAACTTATGATGTTTTAAATGACAATATTCCATTAACCCCGGAAAAAATAAAAAAATCCAACGATTCGATTGAGAATGCATTAGGAACATTGAGCCAGTTATATGCAGAAGAATTGGAAGATTGCAGCTCCTGTATTGAAACGTCGCAAGAGCTGCAACGGCGTTTCCCTGGTTATAAAAAAATGGATGAAGTGCTCTTTCATCTTTATTATTGTTATTCCAAAAGTGGGGACATGGTGAAAGCCGGTGAATTGAAGAAAAGGATGACTGAAGAATTTGCGAAGAGCCGATTTACAACCATTATCAGAACCGGCAAAGATTCCACGCTTCATAAAGAAGATCTGTCCGCTACGAAAATCTATGAAGGCATCTATGACAATTTTATAGAAGGAAATTTTGATGAAGCCCTTGAAAAAAAGAAAGTGGCCGACAGCCTTTATGGGTCCGGCTATTGGACACCCCAATTATTGTATATTGAAGGCGTGTATCATGCCAAACAACGCGAAGACAGTACTGCAAAAAGTATATTGACACAAATTATAGCAAAGGATCCCACTTCACCATTAGCTAAAAAAGCCGAAAATCTTATTAGCGTTCTTAACCGGCGGGCAAGTATTGAAGATGAATTAACCAATCTGGTTATTGAAAAGTCTTCTGAAGCACCGGTAAACCCGAAGCAAGAACCTGTGGCCGAAGAAAAACAGCAGGTTGTAAAGAAAGATACCACTGCTATAGCAGGCAATCCAGCAGATCAAAAACCAAAGATTGAAAACAAACCGGTTATTAAAAAATCAGCAACCGACTCTGTCGCTATCAAGGTAGCGCCACCGCCGCTGGCCAAATTTGATTATAACCCGGACGATAAACATTATGTTGTCATTATCCTCAATAAGGTGGACAACGTATTCCGTAATGAAGCTAAAAATGCTTTTGGTATTTTTAACCGTGAAAAATACTATAACCAGCCGTTCAATTACTCAACGATGGATATTGATGCGGACTATAAGTTATTACTCGTGGGAACATTTGACAGTGCGCAGGCGGCCATAGATTATATCCAGCAGGCAAAACCCGTAGCCACTACCCGTATAATACCCTGGTTAAAACCCGAAAAATATTCGTTCTCGATTATCAGCAGCCGCAATCTGGAGTTATTAAAAACAAACCTGAAACTGGACGAATACAGGAAATTCGCAGATAAGTATTGGCAGGGCAAATTTTAACCAAACTGTTGCATCCAATTTCATAGATTTGACGTTGACTAAATGACCAGATAGCCACCCGCATTTATACATTATACCGGTTTTTTATAATTATTTATTTACTATGAGAAAATCAGTTAAAATTTTCTGGAGCGTTTTTTTTATTGGCTTTGCTGTTGTGGTATCCATTGTGATGATGGCTAATTTTGGTGTATTCGGCAAAATGCCTTCTCTGAAAGATCTTGAAAATCCAACGTTGCTTCAATCCTCAGAGGTCATTGCCGCGGATGGTACGCTGATGGGAAAATACTATCTTGAAAATGGCAACAGAAGTAATGTTGACTACAAGGATATTTCAAAAAATATAATTAACGCGCTGGTTGCTACGGAAGATGAAAGATTTTACGAGCACTCCGGTGTGGATATGAAATCAACGCTAAGAGCGATTGTGCTATTAGGTTCGGAAGGTGGTGGTAGTACCATTACCCAGCAACTTGCAAAGGCCTTACTCAACCAGGGAAGGGGCCATAATATTGTAAGAAGGATTATAGAAAAAATTAAGGAAAATATTATAGCGATCAAGCTGGAAAGAAATTTTACCAAAGAAGAAATTCTCGCTTTATACCTCAACGCAGTTCCTTATTCAGACAATGTTTTTGGTGTAAGAAATGCATCCCGTACATTTTTTCAGAAAGAACCCGACCGTCTCGATGTACAGGAAGCCGCCCTTCTTGTTGGTATGGTAAACGGACCCGGCTTGTACAATCCACGTCGTAATCCTAAAGCTTCACTGGACCGCCGCAACCTGGTCATTAACCGGATGCTTGATCAAAACTTTGTAACGACCGCTGATGCCGCCAAATTTAAAGCCATGCCTATTGACATGAGTCACTATAGGAAAATGGATGAAAATACAGGCTATGCCCCTTATTTCAGGGAAGTATTGAAAGATGAAATTCGCAGCGCATTAAAAGATGTAAAGAAACCCGACGGTAGCAGCTATGATATATATGAAGATGGATTAAAAGTTTACACCACCATCAATCTTAAAATGCAGGAATATGCGGAAGAGGCTGTTGCGCAATGGATGCCCACCCTGCAAAAATCCCTGAATGCACAAAGTTTTATAAAAAATGGAACGGTATGGAAAGGACACGATAATGTACTGGAAACCCAGATAAAACAAAGTGACCGCTGGGATAACCTGAAAAATGATGGGATGAGCGACAAAGAGATTAAAGCAAGTTTTTATAAAAAAGTGCCCATGAAGGTTTTTGCATGGAATGCAAAAAGGGAAAAAGATACGATCATGACCCCTTTTGATTCTATCAAGTATCACCGGCAAATGATGCAAACATCTTTTATGGCCCTGGATCCCATCACCGGTGAAGTAAGAGCATGGGTAGGCGGTATCAGTTTCAAAACTTATAAATATGATCATGCCAACCTGAAAACGAAAAGGCAGGTCGGATCCACGATCAAGCCTTTGTTATACACCCAAGCGATGGAAGAAAGGGGCTTTACACCAGAAACAGTTTGCGAAAACGAGGCTCAGTTCTTCCAGGGAAATGGCTGGGTGCCAGCAGGAAAGCAATGCAAAGGCCAGCCACAGGTTACGATGGCGGGCGCATTGGCTTTTTCATTAAACTGCGCCAGCGCCTATATTATGAAGCAGGTAGGGCCGCAACAATTCGCGGATTTTGTCGCCAGGTTAAATATTCCCACCAAACTGCAGCCATACCCTTCGTTGGCGCTGGGTGCCTGCGAACTTTCATTGTATGAAATGATGTGGAGCTATAGCATTTTTGCAGGCCGTGGTTTCTCGACGAAGCCCTATTTTATAAGCCGTATTGAAGACCGAAATGGTAATGTTATAAAGCGCTTTGATTATAGCGTAAATCGTAAGGAAGCCGTAAGTGAAATAACCGCGTATAAGATGTGCCAGATGATGCAGGGAACGGTGGACCGGGGAACTGCCCTGGGTTTGCGCGCAAGGCTCGGAGCAACTGAAATGGGCGGTAAAACAGGTACGACCAATGATAATACCGACGGCTGGTTTATGGGATATACACCGCAATTGCTAGGCGGCGTCTGGATCGGTTGTGATAATAATTTTATACGGCTGGAAAATAATCTTGGTTTTGGTGGCCAGGCAGCAAGGCCCATTTGGGAATACTTTTTCAAAAAAGTGTATGCCGATAAATCACTGGGCATTGAAAAAGATGCCAGGTTCAATAAACCGGCTGATATGGAAAATGAAATTAACAGCGCAGATATTATAAATCTGATTGACAACACCAATCCCGGCGCTGAAGGAGAAGACCAGGGTGTTGGCAGTGAAAAAGATTTCCAGATACAGAACAACGAATACATAGGACCGGAATCACAGCCTGTTAAAGACGATAGCAAAAAGGATAAGAAAGACAGTCCGGCTATAAAAACAAAAGATCCAAAAATTGGTGAAACACCCAGTGAGAAAAAACCTGAAAAGAAAGGGTTTTTGAAACGGCTGTTTGGGAAGAAAGATAAACAATGAATAATTCTTTTATTGTTGTTCAATACTTTTCAGCAGGCCGATCCCCATTATTTCGTTTCCCGGAGCAAGATGATAAACCTGTATGCCTAATCGTTCCGCCTCAGGAAAATTCATGGCTGTATCGTCGATAAACAATGTCTCTTCAGGAATAAGATTATTTTCATTTAATACCAGTTCAAAAATAGGCGCTTCAGGCTTACGCAACCTGGTGGTGTGTGAATAATAAGTTTTTTCAAATA